>DASQTM010000425.1:0-3893 GCA_035641875.1 Microvirga sp.
CAAGCACAAGGTGCTTGGTCATCCCCGGCGAGCGTAGCGAGGGAAGGGGATCCACTCTCACGTGTTGAGTTTATGGATTCCCTTCTGCGGGACTTCGTCCCGACCCTCCGCTGCGCTCTGGCCGGTCCGGTCTGAAAGACCGGCAGAATGACACTGTGGGCACCAGCCGTGTCATCCTGCCGATCCTGTCGGATCGGACCGGCGAGCCGAAGGCGAGGGAAGGGGATCCATTCACACCCGCAACGCAAGCTCTCCTCCCCACAAGGGGGAGGGAAAACAGCGGTGTCGCCCGTACGGCGGCGATTCTCGATCCGCCTTGCTGCCGCACATCCGACATTGCGGCCCCCGGCGGACGGGTGTTATAGCCCGCCCAGCACATTTCCAGAGGGTTAGGCCATTCATGTCGGTCGATGAGAAAACGGTCCGCCGCATCGCGCATCTGGCGCGCATTGCGGTGACGGACGAGGAGGTGCCGCACCTCCAGGGCGAACTCAACGCGATCCTCTCCTTCGTCGAGCAACTCAACGAAGTGAACGTGGAGGGCGTGGAGCCCATGACCTCCGTCACGCCCATGACCATGAAGAAGCGCCAGGACGGCGTCACCGACGGATTCTATGCGGACAAGATCGTCCGGAATGCTCCCGCCACGGAAGAAGGCTTCTTCCTGGTGCCTAAGGTGGTCGAATAAGGCTGCGGCCTTCTTCGACCATCCCCGGGCAAGCGAAGCGCGACCCGGGGATCTCCTGAAGAATAGTGCGCCATGCTGGCGCTCATGAAGAGATCCTATCCCGTGACCGAACTGACCCATCTCACCATCGCCGAGGCCCGCGACGGCCTGAAGGCCAAGACCTTCTCCGCGACCGAGCTTGCCAAGGCTCATGTGGACGCCATCGAGAAGGCGAGGGCGCTCAACGCCTTCGTGCTCGAGACGCCCGACAAGGCGCTCGCCATGGCGAGCGCCTCCGACGAGAGGCTCGCCAGGGGCGAGGCCCGCCCGCTCGAAGGCATCCCGCTCGGCATCAAGGACCTGTTCTGCACCGAGGGCACGGTGTCGACCGCAGGCTCCAGGATCCTCGGCAATTTCAACCCGCCCTACGAATCCACCGTCACCCAGAACCTGTGGAACGACGGCGCGGTGATGCTCGGCAAGCTCAACATGGACGAGTTCGCCATGGGCTCCTCCAACGAGACCAGCGCCTTCGGGCCGGTGGTGTCGCCCTGGCGGCGGGAGGGTTCGAACGTGAGCGCCGGCGCGTCCGGCGCCATCGAGGGCACGCACCTGGTTCCCGGCGGCTCCTCCGGCGGTTCGGCGGCGGCGGTGGCGGCCCGTCTGTGCCTGGGCGCGACGGCCACCGACACGGGCGGCTCCATCCGCCAGCCCGCGGCCTTCACCGGCACGGTCGGCATCAAGCCCACCTACGGGCGCTGCTCGCGCTGGGGCACCGTGGCCTTCGCTTCTTCGCTGGATCAGGCAGGCCCCATCGCCCGCACGGTGCGGGATGCGGCCATCATGCTGCGCTCCATGTCGGGGGTGGACGCCCGCGACACCACCTCCGTGGATCTGCCGGTGCCGGATTTCGAGGCGGCGGTTTCCCGCGGCGTGAAGGGCCTCAAGATCGGCATTCCCAAGGAATACCGGGTCGACGGCATGTCGCCCGAGATTGAGGCCCTCTGGCGGCAGGGCACGGAATGGCTCCGGGACGCCGGGGCTGAGATCGTCGACGTGTCGCTGCCCCACACCAAATATGCGCTGCCCGCCTATTACATCGTCGCCCCTGCGGAGGCTTCCTCGAACCTCGCCCGCTATGACGGCGTCCGCTACGGCCTGCGCGTTCCGGGCCGGGACATCAGCGCCCTCTATGAGAACACCCGCGCCGCAGGCTTCGGCCGCGAGGTGAAGCGCCGCATCATGATCGGCACCTATGTGCTCTCCGCGGGCTATTACGACGCCTATTACGTCCGGGCGCAGAAGATCCGCACCCTGATCAAGCAGGATTTCGAGAAGGTCTATGCGGAAGGGGTGCACGCGATTCTCACCCCCGCCACTCCCACGGCGGCCTTCGGCATCGGCGAGAAGGGCTCGGGCGATCCGGTGGAGATGTATCTCAACGACATCTTCACGGTGACGGTGAACATGGCCGGGCTTCCGGGCATCGCCGTGCCTGCCGGGCTCGATCCCCAGGGGCTGCCGCTCGGCCTCCAGCTCATCGGCCGCGCCTTCGACGAGGAGACCCTCTTCGCCGCCGGCCAGGTGATTGAGGACGCGGCGGGACGCATCAAGCTGCCCCAGCCCTGGTGGGCCTGAGACTGTGGCTCCTCCCGTCGTCGCCCTCTGGGACTGGCTGCCTGCGGCCTTCGATCCGGTTCTCATCCTGGTGGCGGTGTGGCTCGGCTGGAGGGCCGACCAGTTCGGCAAGATCCTGATTGCGGCCATCGCCGCTCTCGGGATCTCGATCCTGGTCTCCTGGGGCATCAGCAGCATCGGCATTCCGTGGGTCGCGCCGGTGCGGGCGGACGCCCTGACCCTGTTCCCGGTCCGGTTCATCGCCGCATTGCTCTGGGCCGGCGGCGCCTATGCCGCCCGGCGTGTCGCGAAACCCTAGGCTGGAGATACGCCGGCGCTCCCTAGGCGAGTTCGATCCCGAAGGTCGCTTGAAGGCTGCGCTGCCCTCCCGGCGTGATCGCCACCGCGCGGCTGTCCCTGATCCGCTCGATCCAGCCCAGCTCGAAGGCGCGTCGGCAGAGCGCCGCGCCGAGGCGGCCGGCGAGGTGAGGGCGGCGCTCGCTCCAGTCGAGGCAGGTTCGGCAGATGGCGCGCTTGCCCTCCTGGCCGGCGTCGAGATCGATGCCGATTGTGCATAGGAACCGGTGCCCCTCGTCGGTCAGCACCCCGGCGCTTTCCGAGAGGATCACGTGCCGCCTCGCGGTGAGGGCGTCGGCGAGGGCGATCCCGAGGCGTCCGGCGAGATGGTCATAGCAGGTGCGCGCCTTGCGCAGGGCTTTGTCCCGAGGTCCCACCGGGCGGTGCCGCTTCGGAGCGAAGGAGGCGACCGCCATCAGGGCCTCGATGGCCTGCGCCACCTCGGGCGATGCCAGGCGGTAATAGCGGTGGCGGCCCTGCCGGGCCATGGCGATCAGACGGGCTCCGCTCAGCTTGGCGAGATGGCCGCTCGCGGTCTGGGGGCTCACCCCGCTGTGCCAGGCCAGTTCGCTCGCGGTGAGAGCTCTGCCGTCCATGAGGGCGGACAGGATGTTGGCGCGGGCCACATCGCCGATGAGGGCGGCGATTTCCGCCAGAGTGATGCCTGAGACCATGGATGCCATGCGGCCACCATAGAAGACGCGCGGACGACGGTCAGCAGGGAATGCTTCGGCCGCGGCCGAAGCGTTATAGGGCGACAGGGCCCGCGCCTCATGCCAGTTTTGCGCCGCTTCCCACCCCGAGAACGGACCTGCATTCATGGCAACGAGCCCACCCCATCAGCCCCGCTACGCCATCGAGCTTGCCCTGCTGGCGGCGCTGGCGACCCTCTGGGCCGGGTCCTACACCTTCATCAAGATCGGCGTCGAGACCATCCCGCCGATCACCCTGATCGCGGCCCGCACGCTGATCGCCGGGAGCATTCTCGCGCTCATCATGCGGATGCGCGGGATCCGCCTCCCGCGGGACCGGGAGACCTGGCGGAACTTCGCCATTCAGGCCTGCCTCAACAGCGTCCTTCCCTTCACGCTGATCGCCTGGGCCGAGACGTCCATCGATGCGGGGCTCGCGGTGATCCTGAACTCCATGACCCCGGTCTTCACCTTTCTCATCACCCTGTTCTGGTCCCGGCACGAGGCGACCACCCTGCGCAAGTTCATCGGCGTCGTCCTGGGACTGACAGGCACATGCG
>DASQTM010000426.1:0-9595 GCA_035641875.1 Microvirga sp.
TCCGGCTCGCCGCCCAGCTCGCGGTCCATGGCGATGAACCATTGCGGCGTGTTGCGGAAGATCAGCGGGCCCTTGGAACGCCAGGAATGAGGATATTGGTGCTTGAGGCGGCCCCGCGCGATGAGCGCTCCGGCCTCAAGAAGCTTCCTGACCACCGCCTCGTTGGCGCCCGCATCCTTGCCCTTGTCGTCATAGATGCGCTCGCCTGCGAAGAACGGCACATCGGGGAAATAGGACGAGTCCGGCGCCACCGTGTGCGGCACTTCCCCCGTGCCGCAGGCGGCGAACACGTCGCGGTGCTTCACGTAGGTGTTGTAGTCGTCCGCGCCGTGGCCGGGCGCGGTGTGCACGAAGCCGGTGCCCGCATCGTCGGTGACGTAATCGGCCGGCAGCACCGGAACGCCGAAATCCCA
The DNA here is from genome assembly GCA_035641875.1 of Microvirga sp. Lineage (GTDB taxonomy): Bacteria > Pseudomonadota > Alphaproteobacteria > Rhizobiales > Beijerinckiaceae > Microvirga. The sequence goes on from DASQTM010000426.1 coordinate 414, forward strand.
GTAGCCGTTCGCGCCCTCGAGGCCGCGGAACGGATGGGCGCAGCGCTCGATCATCACCGGCAGCACGTCCTTCACGCGCTCGTATCCGGCGACGCGGGCAGCCGCGAACACGTCGGCCGCCAGCTTGTCGGCGATGACGAGCCGGTCGCCTGTCTTGGCCCAGTTGTCGGCGGCTGCTTCCGTGACCGTGTAGAGGCCGTAGGCGATGGTCTCGCCATAGGCGATGGCGCGGTTTGCCGGGATGGTCCAGGGCGTGGTCGTCCAGATGACCACCGACGCGCCGTCGAGGTCGCCGTCGAGGGTGCTGGTGATCTTGAACCGCACCCAGATCGTGGTGGAGGTCTTCTCGTGGTACTCCACCTCGGCCTCGGCCAGGGCTGTCCTTTCCACGGAGGACCACATGACGGGCTTCGAGCCGCGATAGAGCTGGTCGGACACTGCGAATTTCATGATCTCGCGGGCGATCTGCGCTTCCGCGTCGTAGGACATGGTCAGGTAGGGGTTCTGCCAGTCGCCGCCGACGCCCAGGCGCTTGAACTCCTCGCGCTGCACGTCGATCCACTTCTCGGCGAAGGCGCGGCACTCGCGGCGGAACTCGACGATGTCCACATCGTCCTTGTTCTTGCCCTTGGCGCGGTATTCCTCCTCGATCTTCCACTCGATGGGCAGGCCGTGGCAGTCCCAGCCGGGCACGTAGTTGGAGTCGAAGCCCAGCATCCCCTGGGAGCGGACCACCATGTCCTTCAGGATCTTGTTGAGGGCGTGGCCGATATGGATGTTGCCGTTGGCATAAGGGGGCCCGTCGTGGAGCACGAAGCGCGGGCGGCCCCGCTGGACCTCGCGCAGGCGTTCGTAGAGCCTCATCTCGTTCCAGCGCTGCAGGAATTGCGGCTCCCGCTGCGGCAGGCCGGCCCGCATGGGGAACTCGGTCTGGGGCAGGAACAGGGTTTCGGAGTAATCGCGCGCGGGGCTTGCGGTCTGATCGGTCATGATGGTCAATTCGGTCTTGCGTGGCCCGCAAAGGCGGGCGCATCAGGCTTTCATCGGGGCGAACGGCTCGAATCCCGGACCTTCGCAGGTTATGCGAAAGCCGGGCCGATAATTCGCGCGGCGCGGAGGCGCACCGCAGGGCAAGCCTGAAAAGCCATGGACATGGGGAGCCTTTTAGCAGCGCCGGACGGGATAATAAAGCGTGGTGATTCCGGTTGCAGTTCCTATGTAAGAGCCGAGAATAAGGTTAAGGCTCCGCATCCGGGCGGGCAGGAGGATTGAACCATGGCCGATTCGACCACCACGGCAGGACAGCGCTCCCGCGCAGGATTCGACCTGACGCCCCCCACCGCCGAGGAGCTGAGCAGGCTCGTCGCCAGCTTGGACGACGAGGAGCGCCGGGTCATCCTGGAGCATGGCACGGAGCGGCCCTTCTGCGGCATCTTCAACGAGGCCAAGGACAAGGGCACCTATACCTGCCGTCTCTGCGGGCTGCCCCTGTTCAACGCGGGCGCCAAGTTCGAGTCCGGCACCGGCTGGCCGAGCTTCTTCGACCCTATCGACCGCGCCCATGTCGCCTTCGTGCGGGACACCAGCTACGGCATGGTCCGCACCGAGATCCGCTGCGCCCGCTGCCAGGGCCACCTCGGCCATGTGTTCCCCGACGGCCCTCCCCCCACGGGCGAGCGCTATTGCATGAACTCCGTGTCCATGCGCTTCGTGGCGGAGGGCGACCCGCTCCCGGACGATCTCGGCCGAGGCGCGCCCGAGGGCGAGGCGGCTTAAAAGCGCCTCGAAAGCCATGAAAACGGTCAGCCAGGAGACGCCAGCCATCGACGAGGCGGACTTCTATATTCGCCTTCCGGTCTTCGACCGGTTCTCCCGGCTCACCGATCCCGGCATCTATACGCCCCTGCCGGACGGCTGGATCCTCGGCCTCAGCGACATCGTCCGCTCCACCTCGGCCATCCAGAGCGGGCGCTACAAGGAGGTCAACACGGCCGCGGCCTCCGTTATCGCGGCCATCGCCAACCGGCTCGGCAATCACGACTTCCCCTTCGTGTTCGGCGGGGACGGCGCGAGCTTCGCCCTGCCCGCAGCCCAGACGGAGCTTGCGCGGGAGGCACTTGCCGCCGTGGCCGCCTGGGTGCGGGACGAGTTCGGCCTGGAACTGCGCACGGCCCTCGTCCCCGTGTCCGAGATCCGGGCCCAAGGGCACGACGTGCGCATCGCCCGGTTCGCGGCCTCGGCCGATGTGGCCTACGCCATGTTCTCCGGCGGCGGCCTGGCCTATGCGGAGCGGCGGATGAAGGAAGGCGCCTACACCATTCCGCCGGCCGGGCCCGGAACCCTGCCGGATCTGACGGGGCTGTCCTGCCGCTTCGACGAGATCCTGCCCGAGCGCGGCGTCATCCTCTCGCTGATCGTTCTTCCGGGGCCGAAGGCGGACGCCGCCATCTTCGGAACCCTCATCGACGGGGTTCTCGATCTGGCCGAGGACCGGACCGCCACCGGGCGGCCGCTTCCGGCAGACGGGCCGAGGCTCGCGGCCCCTTTCAAGAACTTCCGGATCGAAGCGAAGGCCCTGAAAGGCTCCTCCGGGGCAGGCGTTCGCGCCTATGCCCGGCTCGCGGCGCAACGGCTCCTGTCCTTTGCGATCTTCAGCGTTGGACGGCCCATTGGCGGCTTCGATCCGGCCCGGTACCGGCGCCAGCTCGTGGAAAACACGGATTTCCGCAAGTTCGACGATGGCTTGCGCATGACCATCGACTGCACGCCGGACCTGGCGGACCGCCTGGAAGGCCTGCTGGCCGAGGCGGAGCGCGCAGGCGTCGCCCGCTATGGCCTGCACCGGCAGGGGGCGGCCCTCATGACCTGCTTCGTCCCCTCGCCCACCAGCAGCGACCACATCCATTTCGTCGACGGCGCCATGGGCGGCTACGCCATGGCGGCGCGGGCGCTCAAGCCGGCGGTCTGAGGGATCGTTGTGCCGTGAGGACACTTCCCCTCCCCCTTGCGGGGAGGGGTGAGGGGTGGGGGTGGTTCGGCCGGGTGAGAGAGTTCAGATACAAAGGCGCTGTAGCGGCCTGCGAGCTTTTCACCTGAGCGAAGAGCTCCCACTTTGCGACCCCCCGCCCGGCGCTTCGCGCTCACCCTCCCCGCAAGGGGGAGGGAAGAGCGCAGGGTCGTCACCCGATCATCGAAACCGTCCGGTCCTCACCCAGCACCCGCCTCGCCTCGGCTGAATCCCGGTCCATATGCCGGACCAGGGCCTCGACGCCGTCGAAGCGTTCCTCGCCGCGGATCCAGCCGGCGAATTCCACGTCGAGAACCTGTCCGTAGAGATCGCCGGAGAAATCGAACAGGTGCGTTTCGAGAAGCGGCGCGCCGTTGTCGAAGGTCGGGCGGCGGCCAAAGCTCGCCACCCCGTCCACCGGCCTGCCGCCCACCGAGGCGCGCACCGCATAGATGCCGTGCCGGAGGCGGCAATCGTCAGGCAGGCGCATGTTGGCCGTGGGATAACCCAGCACCCGCCCGCGCTTCTCGCCGTGGCGGACCTCCGCCCGGACGAACCAGCGATAGCCGAGGAGGCGGTTCGCGCCGGCCGCGTCCCCTGCCTCCAGGGCGGCTCGGATGGCGCTGGACGAGACCGGCTCGGTTCCCTCCACCACCGCCGGGGCGACGAGGCAGTCGAGGCCGCGCTCGCGGCACAGCTCCGCCATCCGGGCCGGATTGCCCTCGCGGCCGCGGCCAAAATGGAAATCGTGGCCGATCACCACTCCAGAAACCTCCAGTTCCCCGGCCAGAAGATCGACGAACTGGGCCGCCGTCAGGGCGGCGAGATCCTGGTCGAAGCGGCGCACGAAAGCTCCTGCCAAGCCCAGGCGGGCGAAGACCGCCAGCTTAACGGGCTCCGGCGTCAGGCGGAACAGCGGTCTGTCGGGCTGGAAATACGTGCGCGGATGCGGCTCGAAGGTGACCGCCGCGCCGGGTCGGTCCGATCCGAGAGCCATGTCCAGGAGATGACGGTGCCCCCGGTGAACCCCGTCGAAATTGCCGATGGCCACCATGGCCCCTTTGAGCCCCGCGGGCACGAGCTCGCCGTCGCGGCACACGGCGAAGGAGGAATCCGGCTGAGGCGGCGTATCGGCGGGCATGGGATCCGGGGCGAATGACGGGCCGCGACCCTGTCGAAATCCGGTCCCGGGGTCAAGGGAGCAGCCGCCGTCGGGGTCTGCGCGGGGTTGTCGTTGGCGAATGATTTGAGGGCCGTCCTCCTTCGAGCGTCACAGCCTTCTTTCCCCTCCCCCTTGCGGGGAGGGGTGGGGGGTGGTTGGGCTGGGTGAGACGCTCAGGGAGTCAGGCGCTGTAGCAGCCTTAGAGCTTTTCACTCGACGGTGAGAGCTTTGACTTTGCGACCCCCACCCGGCGCTTCGCGCTCACCTTCCCCGCAAGGAGGAGGGAACACGCGCTCTACCAGGACAGGACGTCGGCGATGGCCGTGGGCTTCACCGGCTGCCGGTCGATCCAGTCCTGCACATGGCTCGACACGAGGGGGCCGCGGTGGGCGCCCAGCTCCTCCCCATGGATGCCCCGCGCCACGAGCAGGGAGTCGATGCCAAAGCCCGCCGCGCCCGCGATGTCGGTGCGGATGGCGTCGCCGATGGCGAGCACCCGGTCCTTGGCGAGCGAACGGCCGCTCAGCTCCGCCGCCACCGCAAGAGCCCTGTCATAGACCGGGCCATGGGGCTTGCCCGCGTAGAAGACCGGGCCGCCCATCTCCTCGTAGGCGAGAGCGATCGCACCCGCACAGGGCAGGATCACGGGCCCGCGCTCCACCACGAGATCGGGATTGGCGCAGACCATGAGCAGGCCGCGTTCGAGCATGGCCTCGAGACGGGGGCGATAATCGGCCGCCGTCTCGGTCTCGTCGTTGTCGAAGCCGGAGCAGACCACGTAATCCGCCTCCGCGATGGAGCCGAAGCGGACGGCGAGCCCCTCATAGACCGGCATGTCCCGGGGCGGGCCGATATGGTGCACCACCTTGTCGAGGCGCTCCTGGATGGCGAGCCGCGTCAGGTCCCCGGAGGTGACCACCGCGTCATAGGCCTCCCGCGGCACCTTGAAGCCGTCGAGCTGCGTCATGATCGCCGCGCCGGGACGGGGCGCGTTGGACACGAGCACCACCTGCCCGCCCCGTTGGCGAAAGCGCGTCAGGGCCTCGCTTGCGGCCTCATAGGCCTTGAGACCGTTATGCAGCACGCCCCACACATCGCAGAGGATGAGATCGTAGCGGTCGGCGAGGGGCTGCAGGCCCTCGACTAGAGCAGGATGGGCGGAGGCGGTCATGGGGTCTCACCGGGTTCAAGCCGGGCGGGTAGGCCCTTGAGACCCCGAAGTCAACCGGCGCAACGCAGGAGGGACGGGTCGAAGGATGTCTCCTCGTCCGGCAATGCGGCCCCCTGTTCGAACACCTCCGCCCTCACGGCGCGGGGCGCGGCGAACACGAAGCCCTGGGCCAGCGGCACGCCGAGACTGATGAGAGCCGGCACCGCCTCCTCGCATTCCACCCGCTCCGCCACGAGCCTGACGCCCTCGCGGCTCAGGGCGGAGGCGAAATCCCGCACCCCGAATTCCAGAACAGCCTGAGCGTCGTGCTGCGCTGCGGCCGCGACCATCGCGTCGGCGGGCAGCTTCATGAAGCGGAGGCCGAGGCCGGCCAGGGCCCTGGCTTCGGCAAGAGCGTCGGCGTCGAACCCCACATCGCAAGCCCGGTGGAGGGACAGGGGCACGCCGCGGTCGCGCAAGGCGGCCAGGGCGGCCTTCTGGCCTGGGTCGAGGCGGCGCCAATTCGTCTGGGGCAGCTCCAGCACGATCCTGCCCAGGATCTCCGGCGAAGCATCCAGAAGGCCGGCGAGCGACCGGAGGAACCCCGGCTCGTCCACGGAACAGGCGGACAGGTTCACCCCGACGATGGCCTCGCTGCGGCGGGCGACGAGATGGCGGGCCACCGCCATGGCGCGCTCCAGGATGCGGCGGTCGAAGTCCGGCGCGAGTCCCAGCCGCTCGATCAGGGGAAGGAATTCGCACGGCTCAAGCAGGGTCCCGTTCATGAGGCGCAGGCGGGCAAAGGCCTCGTAGAAGCGAACCTTGCAGTGCGGCAGGGCCACGATGGGCTGCAGGTGGAGCTCGATGCCGTCCGATTCGAGAGCCTGGGCGATGAGCCGCATGCGGCGCAGCTCCTCGTCGGTGGATTTCCGGGCGCTCGGCAGGAGGGACGGCTCGGGCGCGGAACAGGATGGCTCCGCCAGGTCCCGGATGCGGCGCGGCTCGGGCACGATCTTGAGCGCCGGCCGCTCGTCCCGGTGCGCCTCGCGGGTTCTGGGCGGCAGTCGGAGGGAATCCTTCAGGTCGGCCACGTCCCGGTGCTGGGCGGCCACGTTCTTGGCGAGTTCCCGCACCACCCCGCCGAGAAGCCCCACCGTGCCGGTGACCTCGGCCACGGTTGTGCGCAGCGCCGGACTAGCGGCCGGAGCCTGCGATTGCCGTTCGAGGCTGATCAGCCGATCCGCCAGGAGAGCGCATTGGGCCGCCGCCTGCTCGGAGAGCCTCAGGGCCGCCTCCGCACGCCGCCAAGCGGCGACGAACCCGCCGCAGGCGGCCAAGCCGATGATCGCCAGAATCGGGATGGCGACGCTCGCCGCCAACGGCGCAAGAGCCGATCCGGCCGCTGCCGACAGGGCCAGCGCGGCGGCGAACGAGCCCGCCTTCACATGATGAGAAATTCGGACTTTGTCCGCAATTGTGGCCATGGGTGCCCCCGCTCCCAGGTCGTCGGTGAAATTTAAGCGAATCAGCAATGCAAAGATGTTGTCCGCTCAGCCCTTGAACCACAAGCGCAGTCTTTAGTCAGACGAACAAATTCCTGCCATATTGCGCTTGCGTGTCCCGGCCGCCACAGGGCGGGCCTGAAAGTTCTTTTTGCGGCCTCGGGGAACGGCTGCTAGGTTGCCTCCGCCAGTTTTTCCTTGGGGAGCCCCATGACCGCCCAGACATCCAGAGCCGCCAACGATCTCGTCGCGCCCAACGATCTGGAGGCCTGGTGGCTTCCGTTCACGGCGAACCGCTCCTTCAAGCAGCGGCCCCGGATGATCGCGCGCGCCAAGGGCATGTACTACTACACCCCCGAGGGCAAGGAAGTGATCGACGGCGCGGCCGGCCTCTGGTGCTGCAACGCGGGCCACAACCGGGACGAGATCACCGCCGCCATCCAGGCCCAGGCCGCAGAGCTCGATTACTCGCCGGCGTTCCAGTTCGGCCATGCGGGCGGCTTTGCGGTCGCCTCCCGCCTCGCCCAGCTCGCCCCGGCCGACCTGAACCACGTGTTCTTCTGCAATTCCGGCTCCGAGGCGGTGGACACCGCCCTGAAGGTGGCCCTCGCCTATTGGAACGTCAGGGGCGAAGGCAGCCGCACGCGCCTGATCGGCCGCGAGCGCGGCTATCACGGGGTCGGCTTCGGCGGCATCTCGGTGGGCGGCATCGTCAAGAACCGCCAGTTCTTCGGCTCCCTGCTCGCGGGCGTTGACCACCTGCCCCACACCTATAACCGCGCCGAGCAGGCCTTCACCAGGGGCGAGCCGGAATGGGGCGGGCATCTGGCCGACGAACTGGAGCGCATCGTGGCGCTCCACGACGCCTCGACCATCGCGGCCGTGATCGTCGAGCCGATGCCGGGCTCCACCGGCGTGCTGCCGCCGCCGAAGGGCTATCTCCAGCGCCTGCGCCAGATCTGCGACAAGTATGGCATCCTGCTCATCTTCGACGAGGTCATCACCGGCTTCGGCCGCCTCGGCACCGCCTTTGCGGCCGAGCGCTACGGGGTCATCCCCGACATGATCACCTTCGCCAAGGGGGTGAATTCCGGCGCGGTTCCCATGGGCGGCGTCCTCGTGCGCCAGGGCATCTACGACGCCTTCATGACGGGGCCGGAGACCACGATCGAGCTGTTCCACGGTTACACCTATTCGGGCCATCCGCTCGCCTGCGCGGCGGCGCTCGCCGCCCAGGACATCTACCGGGACGAGCGGCTGTTCGAGCGGGCCAAGACCCTGGAGCCGGTGTGGGCCGACGCAATCCATTCCCTGAAAGGCCTGCCCAACGTGCTCGACATCCGCAGCATCGGCCTCGTGGGCGCCATCGACCTCGCCTCGCGCCCCGACGCGGTGGGCGCCCGCGCCTTCGAGGCCATGGACCGCGCCTTCCACGACCATGGCCTCATGATGCGCATCACCGCCGACACCATCGCCCTCTCCCCGCCCCTCATCGTCACCGAGGAGCAGATCGGCGAGATCATGGACAAGCTCGGCAAGGTGATCCGCGCGGTGGCCTGAGGCTTATCGCACCTTTCCAAGCCTAGGCCCTGGGAAGCCCCGCCCGCAAAGGCGGCTGCTTCCCAGGGCCTTTCCGTTCGAGGTCATGCGCTAAGCTTCATTGACCCGCTCGGCCCGCGCCCCATAATTGTCACGTTATATGATTATGGAAACGGACGTGACCCTGAGTATTCACCCATCCGAAGCCAGGAGACCCCATCCGGCGCTGCTGCTCCTGATCCTCTGGTGTGTCGCCGTTCTGGCCTTCCTGCTGATCGGCACGGGAGCCATCTGGCTCCGCTCTTGGGGACCTGCAAGGCCGCTGATTTACCCGGTGGTATCGAGCCCTATGATGCCTACGATCAACACCGGCGATATCGTTCTTGGCGCGATGTATACGGTGCAAGAACCCAAGCCTCGGCGAGGAGATGTTGTTCTTCATGATGCGGGCCGCCGCGGGTCGAGATGGCTTGCGATCTCCCGCGTGGTCGGGCTTCCCGGCGACAAGGTCCAGCTCGATGCCGGTCGTCTGCACATCAACGAGAAGCTGGTCCCGCGCGAACCCGTGGAGGATTATGCGGCAGCGGACGTCTATGACAGGATGGTTCCTAGCTACAGGGAGACGTTTTCCGACGGACTGAACCACCTCATCGTAGAAACAGAGGAGGATCGGAGCCCCTGGGACAACACGCCTGTCATTCACGTTCCGGAAGGGAAGGTTTTTGTCCTGGGAGACAATCGCGACAACTCCATGGATAGCCGTTTCACAGAGATCGGCGCCGTGCCTATCTCGGATATCCGGGGATATCCGATCCTGATCCT
>DASQTM010000427.1:0-3209 GCA_035641875.1 Microvirga sp.
GGTGCGGTCGCTGATCATGACCCTCGTGATGTTCGGAGCGGTACTCGTGGACCGACCCGCCTTGAGCATCCGCAACCTGTCCATCGCGGCCCTGATCGTTCTGGCGCGGGAGCCGGAGGCATTGCTGGGCCCGAGCTTCCAGATGTCCTTCGGCGCGGTGGCCGCCATGATGGCCCTTGTTCCCCTCATGCACCGGCGGGCCATGGAGGGCGCGCCTCACGGCCTTGTCGAGAAAGGCCTCATCTGGATGGGCCGGGCCATGCTCGGGCTCCTCACCACGACCCTGGTCGCCAGCATCGCCACGGCGCCCTTCGCGGCCTATCACTTCCAGGCGCTCAATCCTTACGGCCTCGTGGGCAACGCGCTCGCCCTGCCGCTCGTCTCCCTGGTGGTCATGCCCTCCGCCGTGCTCGGCGTGCTCGCCTATCCGTTCGGCCTCGACCGTCCCGTCTGGCAGCTCATGGGAGCCGCCGTCTCGCAGGTGCTGGAGGTCTCGGCCTGGGTCGGCGGCTTCGGCGGTTCGACGGTCATCGTGCCGGCCCTGAGCGTCGGCGCGCTTGCCTTCCTGAGTATGGCGATTCTCGTGCTGACCATTCCCGCCTCATCGCTTCGATGGCTGGCGCTGCTCCCTGCCGGAGCGGGGCTTGCGCTTGCGGTGGCTCCCAATCGCTTCGACATCTACATCGATCGGGAGGGGGCAGGGGCGGCCATCCGCAGCGCCGCGGGGCAACTCACCCTGGTCGGCAGGCCGTCGTCCTTCGTGGTCGAGCAATGGCTGCGGGCGGACGGCGACGGCAGACGCGCCGAGGATGCAAGCTTGAGACGGAATGCGCGCTGCGACAGGATCGGGTGCGTGGTCGAGGCCGGAGGCGGGCGGCGCATCGCCCTCGTTCAGGATGATGCGGCTTTCGAGGAGGATTGCCGCCGCGCGGCGATCGTCATCACGCGGCTCAAGGCGCCGCCCCGATGCGATGCGGCCCTGGTGCTGGACCGGGACGCCCTCTCCGCAAGGGGCGCCACCGCATTGGGCCTGGGGGACGAGGCCATCGAACTTCGCTCCGTGCTCAAAGGACGCGAGACCCTGCCCTGGCCCGGCGCGGCAACCGCCCGGGCGGAGACATCTCCTGCCCGGGAAAGGCCGCGCCAGGCGCAGCCCGTCCCCGAGCAGGATTACCCGGAGGAGGAGATCAGTAGCGGCGAACCAGACTGACGAGCTTGCCCTGGATCTTGACCCGGTCGGGGCCGAGAACGCGGGTCTCGTAGGCCTGGTTGGCGGCCTCCAGCGCAATGGAGGAGCCGCGGCGGCGGAAGCGCTTCAGGGTTGCTTCCTCATCGTCGATGAGAGCCACGATGATGTCGCCCGTGTTGGCGTTGTCCTGCTTGCGGATCACCACCAGATCGCCGTCGAGGATGCCCGCCTCCACCATGGAATCCCCGCGCACCTCGAGGGCGAAGTGATCGCCCTGGGCCAGGAAATCGCCCGAGAGGGTGATGGAATGGCTGCGGTTCTGGATCGCGGAGATCGGCGTACCGGCGGCGATCCGGCCCATGACCGGGATCGACGCGATGTCGCGGTTTCTCTCCTCGGCGGCCGGCTGGGGAGCGGCCTTCGTCTTGCCGGCAAGGCCGCCTTCGACCACGCTCGGGGTGAAGCGCCGCCCGGCTGCGCCGCTGGCGCTCTCCGGCAGGCGGAGCACTTCCAGCGCCCGGGCGCGGTTCGGCAGGCGGCGGATGAAGCCGCGCTCTTCCAGCGCCGTGATGAGCCGGTGGATGCCCGACTTGGACTTGAGGTCGAGGGCGTCCTTCATCTCGTCGAAGGACGGGGGAATCCCGGTTTCACGAAGCCGCTCATGAATGAAGCGGAGCAATTCGTGCTGTTTGCGCGTCAGCATGGCTGGCCCTTACTGCTCCCAGAGGAGCGATTCTGAAACAAATCAAGAACAAGTTAGCTGTTCTTGCTGTGTTCCGCAAGTCCATGCTTAAGCTGAACCTGCGGCACAGAAGGACCGGAACCAGAAACTCGCAATCCTCCGACGCCCACGCCGCCGCCGTTCAGGAGCCTTCCTATACGTATTTTTCAGGCCGGACTTCTTCCTTCCTGGCATAAACCATCCGACCGGGAATATTCAATTCGTATAGAGGGCTGGATTCAACGCGTACACAGACATCAAAATCTAATTTACTTGGCTGGTGTGCTGAGAATTCGAACGCGATGTCATCGATTTCCTCGCGGTCTTCCGGGTTATCGCGCTCAAGGACGAAGCATAAACCTATCCCATCGGCCTGGCAGTTGAGAAATACAGCTCTGAAATTCGGCGTAATAGCGCCAAGCATCGCTTGAACAAGCGAAAGAACGAGCGAATTTTCTCGATCCAGATCCATACTTATCAACAGAACCGCCCCAGCCGGATGATCCGGCAGGGCTCTCCCGCCTGCGCGGCAGGCGCATGAGGGGGCCGCACCAGTAGGGCTTCCGAGCGTTCGAGGATGCTCAGCATGGACGAATCCTGCACCAGATGCGGCATGGCGACGGGAAGCCTCAGCCGCGCCGGCCCCTGCGCGAGGGTCAGGGGGATGTCCTGGAACTGGAGGGCGGCGCGCATGTAATCCTGCCGGTCCCCGTTGGCGGGCAGGTCGGCCCCCAGGATGGCGTCCTCCGCCGGGTCGTCCTCCGCGTGCGGATCGCCCAGGAGCGCCCGGATGGCGGGCACCAGGAACAGGACGGCGCAGACCAGGGACGACACCGGATTGCCGGGCAGGCCGAGCAGCAGGGTCGGTCCGAGCCGCCCGTGCATCAGGGGCTTGCCCGGCCTCAGGGCCACGCGCCAGAAGCCGAGATCCATTCCCTGCCGGGCCAGGGCCTTCTGCACCAGATCGTGCTCGCCCACCGACGCGCCGCCCAGGGTCACGAGGACATCCGCCCCTGCGGCCTTCGCCGTCTCGATGCGCTCATCGAGCGATTCGAGCGTGTCGCGGGCGATGCCGAGATCGAGGGCCTCGGCCCCGGCCTTCTCCACCATGAGCACGGTGGCGGGCAGGCTTGAGGCAGTGATCTGGTCGGGGCCGACCGGCTCGCCCGCGCGCACCAGTTCGTCGCCCGTGGCGAGGATCGCCACGCGGGGCTTGCGGCGCACGGGGAGCGTTCCGTGTCCCATGGCGGCGGCGAGCGCGATATGGCGGGAATCGAGGGGGAGGCCCTCTTGCAGGAG
>DASQTM010000428.1:0-5493 GCA_035641875.1 Microvirga sp.
GAGCACGGAAGTCGAAGGCTCCCGCAACTGGCTAGCATGGCTTGCGAGGGATCCGAATGCGCGGGACCCGGATGAACCGCCACAATCGATCGTGGCGGAATCCCCGGCCGAGAAAGCGCTTCTGACAGCGGCTGAAGCCAATTCGGCCGCCGGCGTCATCGCCGCCCTCGATGCGGGCGCACGACCCGATGTAATTAGGGATGAGGATTGGGTATTTGCCAATCAGGACCAGGACGCTCGATACGCCACTGCCGTCACGCATGCGGCCCGCAACAGCAACATTCCCCTGCTCGAAGTCCTGATCAAGCGCGGAGCCAATCTCAATACGCGCCGCCTTGCCCTCGGCGAGGCCGCGGCGGAAGGCTCCCTTGAGACTATTCGGTGGCTGATCGCCCATGGGGCGCGGGTCAACGGCTGGAAGGACCAGCTCAAATGGTGGCCCCTGCATTTCCTAACCCTATGGCCGCTTCGCGAGGATCATCTGGCGGTCCTCGAAGCCCTGCTCAAGGCTGGGGCGGACCCTGATGTTCCGGTGAGAGGCAGCATCACCATGCTGATGCAGGCGGAGCCTGAGGTCGCCCGGCTTCTTCTGGCCCACGGGGCGGATGTGCACCGGCGGAACTGGATCGGGGAAACCGCCCTGCATGTGACCGGTTCCGCCGCGATGGTCCGGCTGCTCGCCGCCTACGGAGCCGACGTCAACGCTCTGTCGACTCCAAAACATAAATCGGGCGAGACCGCCAAGACGCCTCTGCAGGCTCAGCTGACTCGGGAGCCCCGGACGACGGACGAGTTTAAGCAACTCCCCCAGACAAGGAGAGAGATCGTCCGGGCCTTGATCGAGCTCGGTGCCGACCCGAAGCTCCGGGATGGAAGGGGCTTCAATACCCTGTCCTATTGCGGCACGGTCGAGGATTTCGAGACGATGCGGGCCCTCGGGCTCGATCCGTTCGAGCGCATGTCGAACGGCGGAACGCTGCTGCATGAACTGGCGAGGCGATCCCTTCGCGTCTTGTCCGACTATGGTGACCTGTTCAGGTATCTTCTCAAGCTCGGGCTCAACATCAACGCGGTCGACGATGACGGCTGGACGGCTCTGCATTTCATCGCGCAGGCGGAATATACGAAGGCAGAGGACATCACGGAGATGCTGGCCGCCGGCGCCGATAAATCGATCCGCGACAAGAAGGGGTTGCGCGCCTTCGATTATGCGCCCCGGTCCCACACGGATGTGCGGAAGCTGTTGGAGTAAGCCTCAACAAAAAGGGGCCGCTGCCTATCCCCTCTCCCGAGTGGGAGAGGGGTAGGGGTGAGGGCAGGACGCTTCAAGGTGAAGCGCTCAGGCCTCCGCTCACCACCGCCTGTGCTCTCTTGCGGACAGGGCCTTCCCTCACCCCTAACCCTCTCCCAAACGGGAGAGGGATATCCGTTGCGTCTCCCTCGCTCCCTGGACCATCCTTCGAGACGGTGCTGCGCACCTCCTCAGGATGAGGTCGGTGTTATGAGCCAGCCTCTCAGGATGAGGGAGAGAGTGCGAAGAGCCAGCCCCCGAAAAAAATCACCCCAGATTGACCTTCTCCTGGTCGCCCGGGCTCTTGGGCGGCTCGCCGGTGAGCACCGCTTTGGCGTAGCCCACGAGGTGGAGCACCGTGGAGGAAGGGCTGTCCCAGTATTCGCCCTTGACCGGGTGGACGCGGATCAGCGCGATCTGCGGGTCGTCCACGCCCTTGGGGAACCAGGTGCGCATGCCCTCCGACCATTTGTCCTGGATTGTCTGCTTGTCGCGCACGATCTCGGCGCGGCCCGCCACCGACACGTAGTTCTGGCTGTCGGGGTCGGAATAGGCCAGGTTCACCTGGTTGTCGCGGGAGACCTCCGTCACCTTGGGGGAGGAGATCTGGGTGAAGAACCACAGGTCCCCGTGCTCGTCCGCCTCCTGGTTGTGCATGGGGCGGCTGTGCAGGGTGCCGTCCGTGTCGACGGTGGTCATCATGGCGATCTTCATGCTCTTGATCATCTCGTAGAGCTTGGCGGCATTGGGATCGCTGTGGCCGTGCTGGTGCATCTTCGTCTCCTCAAATCCTTGTCACCCGGTGGGTCGTCCCGGACGCTGGGAGCGATCCGGGATCGCAGGCGCAGGCCGGGCGCTGTTGCGGTCGAACGATCCGCGGTTTTTTCGCTGCGCAGCCCCGGGATGACGGGAGATCGGGCCGCCCGGCGCTCCATGGGACCTTGTGGAAACGGGGAAGGCGCATTTTGGTTCGCGGCCGCCCACAGGCCTGTGAACCCGCACCCTTAACGAACGGGCCCCGGCCCTCTACATGACGGCGGGAGCATTCCCCTCGCGAGCCGGCGGCCGGCCCTGCGGCAGGGATGCGGCAAAGGGCTCCTGAAGGAGGCCCCAGGAGATCTCATCGTGGCGATCACCCGTGAAGACGTGCTGCAGGCCCTGTCGACCGTGCCGGTCGATGCGGGCGGGACGAGCCTCGTGGCCTCGGGCCGCCTGTCCGACGTGGTGGTGGACCAGGCGGGCCGGGTGATGTTCGCCATCACCATCAGCCCCCCGGAGGCCGCCGCCATGGAGGCCGTGCGCCAGGCGGCGGAAACCGCCGTGCAGGGGCTGCCCGGCGTCAAGGGCGTCTTCGCCAGCCTCACGGCCGACCGGCCGGCGGGATCGGGGGGAGCGTCCCCTGCGAGGGATGCGATCCCTGCGAGGGATGCGATCCCTGCGAGGGGCGCGGCCCCGGCGAGGGATGCGGCCCCTGCGAGGGGCGCGGCCCCGGCGGGAGGTCCCGCCCCTGCGGGAGGTCCCGGCCCGGGGGGGCGCCCGCGGGCGGGAGGCCCGCCGCCGTCGCAGCGCATTCCCGGCGTGAAGCACGTGATCGCCGTCGCGTCCGGCAAGGGCGGGGTGGGCAAGTCCACCACCGCCGTCAACCTGGCCCTGGGGCTCTTGTCCCTCGGGCTCAAGGTGGGGCTGCTCGATGCGGACATCTACGGGCCGTCGATCCCCAAGCTGCTGGGGATCCAGGGCAAGCCGCGGCTCCTGGAAAACCGCGTCCTTGAACCGATGCAGGCCTATGGCCTCAAGGTCATGTCCATCGGCTTCCTGGTGGAGGAGGAGGCCGCCATGATCTGGCGCGGCCCCATGGTGATGTCGGCCATCACCCAGATGCTGCGGGAGGTGGCCTGGGGCGACCTCGACGTGCTGGTGGTGGACATGCCGCCCGGCACCGGGGACGCGCAGCTCACCATGGCGCAGGCGACGCCTCTGGCCGGAGCCGTGATCGTCTCGACCCCGCAGGACCTCGCCCTCATCGACGCCCGGCGCGGGGTGTCCATGTTCAAGCGGGTGGAGATCCCGATCCTGGGCATCGTCGAGAACATGGCCACCTTCCTGTGCCCCCATTGCGGCGAAGCCTCCCACATCTTCGGCCATGGGGGAGCCCGAACGGAGGCCGGGCGCCTGGGGGTCCCGTTCCTGGGCGAGGTTCCCCTTACCATGGCGATCCGCGAATTGTCGGATGCGGGCCGCCCGGTGGTGGCGGCCGATTCCGAAGGGGCCCATGCCCGGATCTACAAGGATATGGCGCAGGAGGTCTGGACCGCCCTGTCCGGCGGCGCGTCCGCCCGCCCCGCCCCCCGCATCGTCATCGAATAAGCGCCGCCATGCCGCATCCCGTTCCCCCCACCCTGGGCGTCATCCTGGCGGGAGGCCTGGCGCGGCGCATGGGCGGCGGCGACAAGCCGCTGCTCGCCCTCGGCGGACGCCCCCTCCTCGACCATGTGGCGGAGCGCCTCGGGCCGCAATGCCGGGGCCTGATCCTCAACATCAACGGCGACCCCTCCCGGTTCGGCGAACCTCGCTTTCCCGTGGCGCCGGACCCCCTCCCCGGCCATCCCGGCCCGCTGGCGGGAATCCTCGCCGCCCTCGAATGGGCCGCCCTCCACCGGCCCGCTCTCGCCTGGGTGGTCTCCGCCCCCGGCGACACCCCCTTCCTGCCCCCGGACCTGGTGCCCCGCCTCCACGAGGCCCGGGAAGCGGCCGGCCAGCCCCTGGCCTGCGCCGCCTCCGGCGGGCAGCTCCATCCGGCCGTCGGCCTCTGGCCTGTCGACCTGCGCCATGACCTAAGGGAAGCCATCGCCTCGAGAGCTTTACGCAGCGTCAGGGACTGGGGGAACCTGCACGGGATGGCCCAGGCCTCCTGGAGCAGCGAGCCCCTCGATCCGTTCTTCAACATCAACACCCCCGAGGATTTGGCCAAGGCCGGCGCCTGGGCGGCCGCCCGCCAACGATCCTCCAAGGAATCGCCAACGACTATGGAAGCGACCCACCATGACGAGGCTTGACCTGTCAGGCCTGAAATGCCCCCTGCCGGCGCTGCGAACCCGCAAGGCCCTGCTGGCCCTGAAATCCGGGGAGCAGCTGGAGGTCACCTGCACCGACCCCCTCGCCGCCATCGACCTGCCGAACCTCCTCCGGGAGACGGGGGACATCCTGGAGGATCAGCACCAGGACGAGGCCAGGGTGCGATTTCTCATCCGGAAAGCCTAGACCCCACACGCAAAACGGCCCGGCTGGAAGGCCGGGCCGTCTCGCAAAAGGCTAAGCTATTCAGTTACTTACCGCGGATGGAGTCCTTGATCCCGCCGACGGTGTTCTGGACCTTGCCTTCGGCCTTATCCATCTTGCCTTCGGTTTCCATCTTGGAATCGCCCACGGCCTTGCCGACGCCTTCCTTGATGCTGCCCTTGATGTTCTTCATGCTGCCTTCGGTGCGATCTTTATCCATGGTCATGTTCCTCACTTTGAAATGCACTGGAAGGGGAACGCATCATCCGGCGAAAGGTTGCGAGCTGCACCCCATAAGCAGTCGGGAAACAATGATCCGTCCGCTGCACCTTTAGGACTATGTGCCAAAGTAAACTATATAGAATTCATGCGGTGAATATTTCCAGCCGCCAGAACAAGGACTTAACGTCATCGCACAGGATGATGATTTCCATCCAAGCTCTCAACCCGCGCGGATGAGGATACAGCGGAAATCGTTCACGTTGGTGAGCGTCGGCCCCGTCACCACAAGCCTGTCGAGCCCTGCAAACGCCGTATAGGCATCGTTGCCGGCAAGGTGAGAGGCCAGGTCGATCCCCTTTTTCCGCGCCTCCTCCAGAAGGCTCCCGTCGAACCAGGCCCCCGCATTGTCCTCGGACCCGTCGATGCCATCGGTATCGCAGGCGATGGCCGAGATCCTGGGCTCCCCCTTCAGGGCCAGGGCGAGGGCCAGCAGGAACTCCGCATTGCGCCCCCCACGCCCCTGCCCGCGCACGGTCACGGTGGTCTCGCCGCCGGAGAGCAGCACGCAGGGCGCCCGGACGGGATCGCCATGCAAGAGGGCCGAATGCGCGATCCCAGCTATCACGCGCCCGACCTCCCGCGCCTCCCCCTCGAGGGCATCGCCGAGGATCAGCGGATTCAAGCCGAATTCCCGCGCCCTT
>DASQTM010000429.1:0-5763 GCA_035641875.1 Microvirga sp.
TTCGGAGATCCTCGCGCTCAAGGCGAGCATCGATGCCCTCACCCGCCAAATCGCCGATCTTTCGGGAAAGCTGGCGGCCCGCGATGAGACCCGCCTTAATGCCGCTCATCGGTCCTCACCGGCCGCAACGGGCCATGAGGACAACGCCGTTTCCATCGAGCGCCGGGCTGCCCTTGCGCAGGCTGGGGCGGTCAGTCTCGCGCGCTGATCGAGAAGACCTCGTAGCCTGCGCCGTTGAGCACGCGGACAAGCTCCACCTCGGGCTCCCGCGATTGCGGACGGCGGGCCAGGGAGAACACCTTCAGGGCCCGCTCCTTCGCCTTCTCCAGGGAGTTCACGCGCACCAGGATCCGGCGGATGACCCCGCCTCCGGCTTCCTCGGAGGCGACGGTCTCGATGCG
The DNA here is from genome assembly GCA_035641875.1 of Microvirga sp. Classification (GTDB taxonomy): domain Bacteria; phylum Pseudomonadota; class Alphaproteobacteria; order Rhizobiales; family Beijerinckiaceae; genus Microvirga. Next base: position 402 of record DASQTM010000429.1, read on the forward strand.
ATAGATTTCGAACACGCTGGTGCAACTCCACTCTTATGCGCTCGCGGTCAGGCCCTGACGCGCTGAAGCTTCTCGAACCGCTTGATCAGACGATCACGCTTGAGCCTCGACAGACGGTCGATCCAGAAGATCCCGTCCAGTTGATCGATCTCATGCTGGAGGCAGACTGCCATGAGACCCTCGGCGTCCTCCTGATGCTCCGCTCCGTCGAGCCCCTGATAGGCGATCTTCACCCTGGCAGGGCGCTCGATCTCATCCGTCACGCCCGGCATGGAGACGCTTCCCTCCCTATGCCTGATCATGCCTGGCGAGGTCCAGACGATCCGCGGATTGATATAGACCTGCGGCGCAGGGTCGGCTTCGAGCTGGATCACCACGAGGCGCTTGAGAACGCCGATATGCGGGGCCGCGATGCCGATGCCCGGCGCGGCACGCATGGTTTCCGTCAGATCCTGCGCCAAGACCTGGATGCCCTTGTCGATCGCCGTGATCGGCTCCGCTTTCAGACGCAGGCGGGGATCGGGAAAGCGGAGGATGGGACGGGCAGCCACGGGGCCGTCTCCCTTGGCCTGGAGTGAAGGAAGCGCTCGGCGCCGTGAGGAGGTGACGACATAGCAGCGGTCCGGACCGGATGAAAGCGGATCGGTGGGCTGAGCCTTCCCTGGGCCGGGCAAAAAATGACCCTCTCCGGCTGGCCGAAGAGGGTAAGTTTCAGAGGGACGAACATGACTACGGCGCTCCAACTAACCGCCGGTCCGGTTTGTTACGCCCATGCGGCGTTCGACCACATCTCGATCCGGGAATCCTGCTCAAGCAAACGTGATGACGGCCAAGCTTCTGGCGGGGATGAATCAAGGAACTTTGATGAAGATGAACGCTTGACTTGATGCGGAGGCACCCCCCGCAACCCCTTGCAGCCTCCGTACACTTCGAAGCCCCGTTCGGCTTGATTGGAACGGGGCTTTTTCGTGCGGGCTGGTTGGAGGGTCCCTTCCAGTCTTCGTGGATGTTTCCCCGTCAACGCTCCAGCAGGTCCGCGAAGGCCCGGATCCGGTTGCGGGTGTAGTCGGGCAGTCCCGCGCTGATGGAGTTTCCGGAATTGAAGGAGCTCTTGCCCATGAGCACCTGCGCCGGGATCAGGTTGCGCAGGACGGGCACGTTCTCGAACTCCTTCTTGCGCTCCAGGACATCGGTCTCGACCGCCAGCGCCATGAACACGGTCGCCACCGTCCTGGCCTTGTCCGTGGGATGCTCCTGCAGGACTGCCAGGAGCTTTCCGAACTGCATCACCTGATTCACGTCGAACAGCGTCTGCTCCAGCACCCCGGCCACGGGGGCGTCGATCCCGGTGAGCCGGGAAAGGCCCGCCTGGTCCGTTTCCTGCGGGGGCAGGATTCGGATTTCGCTCTGGAACTCCATGAATTCCGAGATCTTCTTGCCCCCTTCCTCCAGCTTGTTGGCGAGGCGCACGCCCACCGGCAGCTTGCCTTCGAGGGGATAGCGGGACTCGATGCACAGGCTCCCGGGCGTCTCGCACCAGCGCCGGTCCGGGCGCCGGTTATGGGCGCTCGCCGGATCGGTGTTGGGCCGGGCCTGCTCGGCCGAGATGGGGCGGTGCTTGATGGTCGGGTCGATCTTCTCCAGGGCGTCCAGGCGGGCGATCCGGGTCAGATCGACGGAAGCCGCCGGCTTGCCGATCAGGAAGCGGGCCTCCACCACGTAGATGTGGAGCTTCTCGGTATAGGACTTGGTGATGCCGTGCACCGAGACCTTGATGGTCGGCTCGCTGTAGCCCGGAAAGGGGCTCAGGAACTGCTTCTGCACCGGCCTTTCCCTAGCCCAGTCGGCGAAGCGGATCAGCCCGGTTCCCGGATCGTTGAGCTTGTCGTCGCGATGGTCGCTGAACACGATCGCCCGCGGCTTCATCTGCGAGGGCGCGACCGCATCGACCGAGGGAACCTCCTCGATCCGGAAGTCCTGAGCCGCGAGAGGCCCTGCGAAGGCGGAGAGCGCCGCAAGAGCGACCAAAGCCCGGCGCAGCCATAAGGTGGATGTCATCAATAAACCCGTCCGTTGCCCCAGAAATAATCCGGATCGACCCGCCGGGGCCGGCGGGGAGGCTCGTCCTCCCACCACCACCGGAACCCGGGGTCGGAACGCCGCTGCGCGGGAGCGTTCTGGCGGGGGCTGTCGAACCAGCCCGGCGCCTGCGCGTAGGGGCCCTCCTCGTAAGCGCCGCCGCTCGCCTCCCCGTCGCTCCACGGGCTCGGGTGACGCAGGGCATAGGCTTCGTCCTGCGGCACGAGCCGGTATTGCGTCTCGCTGAGCTGCCCGAACCAGTTGAGGCGGAAATACTCGGTGAAGCCCTTGCCCTGCGGGTTCGTGACCCGGTCGCCCGTGGTGAGGTCGATGGGAAGCGCGATGAGCTGCCTCGCCGCCTGCGGCGACGGCGGATTGAGGGGAGCCTTCGGGGCATGGTGCGCCCAGGCCGCCTCGACGATGCTCTGGAAGATGGGAGCCGCCACCTTGGCTCCCGTCTGGCCGCGGCCCAGGGTGCGGCGCTTGCCGTCCGCGTTGTCGTGTCCGACCCAAACCACCGCGGTGACGTCGTTGGTGAAGCCGGCGAACCAGGCGTCGTTCTCGTTGTCCGAGGTTCCGGTCTTGCCGGCCGCGTAGGGGGCGAGCGCGCGCAGGTTGCGCGCCGTGCCCCGCTCCAGCACCCCCTGGAGCATGGTCTTGAGCTGGAAGAAGGCGGCGGGATCGGCGGAGCCCAGCCGCACCGGCGCGGCGGGTTTGCGGCTGTAGACCACGCGCCCTCCCTCTTCGATGGACTCGAAGGCGTGAGGCGTCGGCATGGCGCCCTCGTTGGCGATCGCCGCGTAGAAGGCGGCGAGGTCGAGGATCTTGACCGGCTGCGCCCCGAGCACGAAGGGGTAATGCGGCGTGCATTCGAGATAGAGCTGCGCCTCCATGGCAAGCTCGCACACCCGCTGAAGGCTGCGCTCCGGCCTCGCGTCGATGCCGCCGTCGAGAAGGCGCGCGGTGACGAGGTTCTTCGAGTTCTCGAGCGCCCGCCTCAGGGTGAGGATGCCAGATCGCGTGCCGTCATAGTTCTTCGGGCTCCAGTAATCCCCCGCCCGCGCGTTCTCCTCGCCGCTCACGGGCGGCAGGGTCACGGGAGCGTCCCACACCAGGGTGTTGGGCTGCAGGCCCTTCGACAGGGCCGCCAGGTAGGTGAGCGGCTTGAAGGCCGAGCCCGGCTGCCGCTGGGTCTGGGTCACCCGGTTGAGCTGGCTCAAGGGGTAGGAGAAGCCCCCCGCCATGGCGAGGATTCGCCCGGTCCGGTTTTCGAGCACCACCGCCCCGCCCTGCACCACCGGAGGCGCGCGCAGGTCGGCGCGGAGGGCTCCCTTGGCCTTCTGCTCGATCACCTGGACCCGCACCACGTCGTGGAGCTTGAGCTCCCGCCGGGCGGCCTCCCAGGCGTTGAGGGGAAGGACGCGCCCGTCCGCCAGGCCGACCTTCAGGGCCCTCGCCCCGGTCTTCTTGTCCCGACCCTTCTCGATCACGACCGCCGCCGGCCAATGCACGTCGTAGAGGGGCAGGCGCACGGATGCGAGCGCCCGCCGCCACGTGGGCGCAGGGTCCGGCGCGCCGGTCTTGTCAAGGGCCGCAATCGCCTGCGCAAGATTGGCCTCGGCGCCCCCGAAGCGCTGCCGCCCGACGCTCAGTTCGTAGCGGGCGAGCCCCTCCTGCAAGGCGGCCTCCGTCGCCCGCTGGAGCGCAGCGTTGACGGTGGAGCGCACCGTGTAGGTGGAGCCGGTCAGGCTCTCGATATCCGCGAGCGTGCGGGCGTCGCGGCTCAGGTGATCGACGAAATGGAAACCCGAATTGCGCCTCGTCCGATCGTACGCCACCGTGGGCGGCAGGGATGCCACCGCCTGCTGCATCTGGGCGGGCTGGATGAATCCGTCCTCCTGCATCCGGCTCAGCACATAGGCCATGCGCTCCTGCGCCCGGACCGCCTGCGTGTCGGGATTGTAGTAGTTGGGCCCCTTCGCCAGGCCCGCGAGGAGCGCGCCTTCGGCGACGCTCAGGCCCTTGGCGCTTTTTCCGAAATAGGCCTGCGCCGCCATCTCGACGCCCCAGGAGGTGCGGCCGAGATAGATGGAGTTGAGATAGATTTCGAGGATCTCGGATTTGGAGAGGTTCTGCTCGATGCGGGAGGCGACGATCATCTCCCGCATCTTGCGGTCGTAGGTCACGTCGTCGCCCACGAGCAGGTTCTTGGCCACCTGCTGGGTGATGGTCGAGCCGCCCGCAGGACGCCCGGAACTGGCCAGGTTGCCCACGAAGGCGCGGATCACGCCGCGCTCGTCGATTCCCTTGTGCTGGTGGAAGCGCTTGTCCTCGGCGGCGATGAAGGCCTGCTGCACCGATTTCGGGATATCCGACAGGGGAACCCACATGCGCCGGTGGTCCGGCTCGTAGACTTCGGCGAAGCGCTTGCCGGACCCGTCGAGGATCACGGACACGCCGGGCAGCTTGAGCCCCTTCAGCTTGGCGGCGTCGGGCAGGCCCGCCACCGCCGCGTTGTAGTAGGAGATCACCTCGCCCAGATCGACCGGGGCGGGCTCCACCGCCTCGTCCTTGCAGAACTGGCGGTAGCTGGCGTGGAGGTCGTTGAAGCTCAGGCCCTGCAGGATTTTCACATCGCCCGTGACCGCCTGCGGATCCTCCATGGCGGTGGCGATCAGCTCGTCCAGGTTGATGTCCTCGATATCGAAGGCGCGCCGCATATGGGCGCAGCCGCTCTTGAGGATCGAGGCGACCTTGCCCTGGTCCTGCACGGGGTCGAAGGAGGTCTTCACCGAATCCGGGTCGACCAGCACCTGGCTCAAGGTCAGGGCCGTTGCGAAGATCTTGACGAGGATTGCACTCATTCAGCCGCCATCGTTCGACAGGTCATGACCGGAGAGGCTCTCCACAGCAGGTCGAACACCTATGAGATCCCTTTTTTACAACGCTCCTGCTCGTAAATGGATCATGCTGAATGAAAGCTGACATCGCGGCTGTTTTAGGACGGCCTGGGAGGCAGGCTCATGACTCCTCCTCATCCTGAGGAGGTGCGAAGCACCGTCTCGAAGGATGATCCAGAGGGCACTGGAAGCGCCAACGATCTCCCTCTCCCGTGTGGGAGAGGGTGGCTGCGGAGCAGCCTGGTGAGGGAAGGCCCTCTCCGCAAAGAGCACAGGGGGTGGTGAGCGGAGACCCCGGTGCCGGACTGAAGAACCCGCACACCCTCGCCCCTGCCCCTCTCCCACCCGGGAGAGGGGAAAAGCGCGGTGTTTCCCGCGCCCTC
>DASQTM010000430.1:0-6139 GCA_035641875.1 Microvirga sp.
GCGTGAGTTCACGCCGGCCGGGCGCAGCGCTCTCGCCCGCCTCGCCGATGCCGGTATCCCGCTTCTCGGCCAGTCGGTCCTGCTGCGCGGCGTCAACGACGACCCGGACACTCTGGAGAGCCTCTTCCGCGCCCTCGTGGAGACCCGGATCAAGCCCTATTACCTCCACCACCCGGACCTCGCCCCCGGCACAGGCCACTTCCGCCTCACCATCGCGGAGGGCCAAGCCCTGGTCGCCGCCCTGCGCGGCCGGATCTCGGGCCTTTGCCAACCGACCTACATCCTCGACATCCCCGGCGGCCACGGCAAAGCGGTGATCGGGGCGGAGGCGATCCGCGAGAACGGCGGGGGCTACACGGTGATGGACTTCCGGGGTGGGGAGCACGCTTATCCGCCCGAGGGTGAAGGCTCGTAGAGATCCGCTCTTGCGCTGACCACTAATGTTATTTCATTTCCTTGGTAGCGCTCTAGCTTGATCGGCACAGAACGGAGCCAAGAGCATGCGAAGCTTCAAGTCGCTGGAAGAACTTCAAAGGGGCCTCGACGCCGTCGGGGCCGACGACACCGTCGCGCGCTATATGCTCGATAACGCCCGGCCGACCCTGACGCTCCTGCGCAATCCCCTGGCCGACGACAAGTATCCCGTCGGCGGCAGCAAGTTCGGCGGCGACCCCGATCTGCCCAACGACATGGACTGGCCCATGCGCCCGGCTTACCCGGATGCCGAAGAGCGCCATCGCAAGCTCCAGGAAGCCGTGGAGGAGTGGGAGAGTGACGGCAACAGCGATCTGGCCGCAGAAGATCGAGAGCTCATGCGCCTTGTGGGCGAGCCTTTCCCCCTGTCTTTCGTCTGTCAGCTCGATCTGGCCGCCTTGAGCCGGGAGGGCGGCGCGTTCTTTCACCCACTCCTGCCCAAGGAAGGGCGGCTTCTGGTCTTCGTCGACGAGATCGCCTGGCAACAGGGCGACGAGGTATCCGATCGAGTGGCCATGCGGCTGATCTGGCATAATGCGCCGCGGGAGCAGCTCACGCGCCGCTCCGCACCTGAGCCTCTTGTGCGCTGGCATGAGGCGTTCAAGCCGGGTCCAGAGGCTCCCCGGTGGAACGATTTGACCCTGACCAGCTGGTTCACGCCGGAGCCGGTGTACACAATTCCCGATATCGGAATCGTCGACATCCTGGAGAGTGAATCCTTCATGGACCTTTACCGCGATACCGTCCAGAAGCTCGAAGCCTTACCGGTCCACGAAGATCCCGATCACCCGCCGAGAGGCTCCAACTTCGGCGATCAGCTCGGCGGCTGGGAGGAGCAGCTCCAACATTCTCTGCAGGTGCAAGCGCAGCTCAATTTTCATGGGGCTGATCTGGATGAAATGCAGGAGAGCGACGCGGAGAGGCTGCTTGAGGGATCGCCGGAATGGAAGCTGCTCCTCTGCATCGGATGCGAAGTCTGGAGCGGGACCCGCACCCTCCTCGGGCACTCGCCCGACGGTCTGCTCTACGTGATGATGCGGGACGAGGACGTAGAGGCGCGGCGTTTCGAGAACGCCTGGATGATCGAGCAATCCACCTGACGGGCTCAGCCCTCCACGTCGCCAGCGCACAAAAAACATAGGTTAATTAACGGGATGCATCACGCCAGCCTCGCACGAGGCCTGGGAACATTGCCGCGCGCCGGTCTTTTTCTCGGTGCGAGCCGATGTTGACGCTCGCCCAAGCGAGGATCGTCATGCGTTTCATCCCGACCCGCATTCATGCCCTGATGGATTATCTCACCGGCGTCGTTCTGATCGCGGCTCCATTCGTGCTTCGCTTTGCCGACAACACCGCCGCCCAATGGGTGCCGATGCTGCTCGGCGCCGCCATCCTGATCATGGCGCTGATGACCGATTTCGAGCTGTCCCTGGCGAACCTGATTCCCATGCCGGTGCATCTCGGCGTCGATGCGGCGGGCGGCCTGCTGCTGCTCGCCTCGCCCTGGCTGTTCGGCTTCGCCGACCGGGTGATGTGGCCGCACGTGATCATCGGCATCCTGGAGATCGGCGCCGCCCTGACCACGCGCACGGTGCGCGAGACGGCGGCGCTCGATACGCGGCGGACCTACGGCTGAGCGGCCCGGCAATCCAGGCCGCTCCCGCCTTCAGGGCAATCTACTTCTTCTTGTTGCGCCAAGGCGCATCCTGCTCCCAGTCGCCCGCCATGATGGAGCCGTAGGGTTCGATCACGTCGGAAATGGTGGCGAGGCCGTATTTCTCGATCTGCGCCCGCACGGAGGCGGCGTTCTTGTAGGCCCCGGGCAGTTCGGAGTGATCCGGACTACCGAATAAAGTTCCTTCTGCGCCGGGCGGAGCGCCCTGTCCCATCCGGGCGGAACCGGCGCCCAGCTTTCAGTCGTCTCCCGGCTTGGCGCTGCGCCCTTTCTTGATCTCCGAGCGGCGGCCCTTGGTTTCCAGCCTGCGGCGCTTGGAGGCGAGCGTGGGCCGGGTCGGACGCCGGGGCTTCTGCCGTTCCGTCGCCTGGCGGATCAGCCCGATCAGGCGCTCCAGGGCGTCCTCGCGGTTGCGCTCCTGGGTGCGGAAGCGCTGCGCCGTGATGATCAGCACGCCGTCGTTGGTGAGCCGCCTTCCGGCGAGCCGCTCCAGGCGCTCCTTCACGTCCTCCGGCAACGAAGGCGATTGGCGCACATCGAAGCGCAGCTGCACCGCGGACTCGACCTTGTTGACGTTCTGGCCGCCCGGGCCGGAGGCGCGGATGAAGCTCTCCTGAAGCTCGTCTTCCGCGAGCGCGATGGAATTCGTCACCTGGATCATGGGAGGAAACTGGAGCAGAGGGCCGCTCATGTCCAATGCAAGCTCAGGCATTGCTTGTGGACGGGCCCGATCCGGGCTAAGCGCCAGTCCCTTGCCGAATTCCACGAGCCGCGCACGACATGCGGGTGGATGCCGGTTCCTCATCCGGCTCCCGTCATGTCCGCCGTTTTCGCCAGCCTCATCCCTACCTTTCTCATCATCGCCACCGGCTGGCTGTGCCGCGCCACGGGCTTCGTGGGCGAGGCGCAATGGGCCGGGATCGAGCGGGCCACCTACGTGATCTTCTTTCCGGCCCTGATCATCGACACCCTCTCCAGGGCCGATCTGAGCTCCGTGCCGGTGCTCGGCGTGGGCGGCGCGCTGATCGGGGCCATTCTGCTCATGTCCGCCCTGGTGCTGGCGCTCCGCCCATGGCTCGAGCGCCGCTTCGGCATCGACGGCCCGACCTTCACGTCGATCTTCCAGGGCTCCACGCGCTGGAACACCTTCGTAGGCCTTGCGGTTGCCGGCAGCCTGCTCGGACCGCGGGGCATCGCCCTGATCGCGGTCGCCATCGCGGCGATGGTGCCGCTTCTCAACCTGCTCGCCTTCTATGTGTTCGTGCGCTTCGCCGGCAGGCCGCGGCAGAGCCCCTGGGCGATCCTGCGCTCGTTCGTGACCAATCCCTTCATCTGGTCCTGCGCCGTGGGCATCGCGCTCAACCTGCTCGCCCCGCCGCTGCCGAAGCCCGTCGCGGTCTATATCGAGATCTTGGGACGGGCGGCGCTGGCGGCAGGCCTGTTGATCGTGGGCGCGGGCCTCGACATCCGGCGGCTGGCGCGGCCGGGGCTTCCGCATCTCCTCGCCTCCGGCCTCAAGCTTCTTCTCATGCCTCTCCTGGCCGTCACCATGGCGCGATTCCTGGGCGTCGGCGGCAACGATCTCGTGGTGACGATCATCGCCGCCTCGGTGCCCACCGCGAGCGCCGCCTACGTGCTGGCGCGGCAGATGGGAGGCAATGCTCCCCTCATGGCCGAGATCCTGACCTTGCAAACCCTGGCTGCCCTGGTTTCAATGCCGGTGCTGATTACGTTGCTCAGCGAATGCGCAACAGCGTTATGCAACTGATGGTCTAAATTTAAGTCTTGTCTTATCTTTAGTTGTATTGCTATCTAGGCGAAGTGAAACATAGAGACAGTTCCACCTCCATGTCCAAAGCCACGCGTCATTCCGTCAAGGCCTCGTCCACCAAAGCGCATCAGGTGGCGGAAGACACGGCCGGCCCCGACCAGGCCGGACAGGGCGCCGTATCCGCGGCGGAGACGGTCCAGTACATCGCGGAATTCACCGCGGAGCTGTCGTTTCTCGCCCGGCAGTCCCAGCTCAACCTCCTGGCCTATCTGCTCGACGTAGCGCGGCTGGAGGCCATCCGCACCATGCGGTCCAACGACAGGAAGCGGTAGAGCATTTTCGCGGCGAACCGGATGCGGCCTGCCGCGAAAAGAATGCGATCCGGCAAAGCAGAAAGCTAGCGCCCCGCCAGGAGCGAAACCGCATTGCCGCCATGGCGCTCGAGACGCCCGGCGATCTCGAGTTCGAGCAGGGTCATCTGCACCGTGCGGATGGAAAGGCCGGATTGCCGCACCAGATCGTCGATGGCGATGGGCGAAGGTCCCAGGAGCTCGATCACGCTGGGTCCGGCCTCGCCGGGCTCTTCGACGAACCCGGCATCGGGCATGACGGGCCCGACCGGCGCCCTGGCGATGTCCGGGAGATCGAGCTCGTCCCACAGCTCCTCCGCATCCACCAGATGCTGCGGCTCCTCGATGCCGTCCAGGCGAGGCCCGGCGGCGATCAGAGGCTCCAGCACGCCTATCACGTGCTCGACACCGGCGCAGAGGGTTGCGCCGTCGCGAATGAGGTCGTTGGTGCCCTCCGCCCGCGGATCGAGGGGCGAGCCCGGCACGGCGAAGACCTCGCGCCCCTGCTCCAGGGCGAAGCGGGCGGTGATCAGGGAGCCGGAGCGCCGCGCCGCCTCCACCACCACGACCCCATAGGACAGGCCGGACACGATCCTGTTGCGGCGCGGGAAATCGCGTCCGCGCGGCTCCCAGCCGAACGGCATCTCGGAGACCACCGCCCCTCCCCCGTCCACGATGGCGCGGAGCAGGGGCTCGTTTTCGGAAGGGTAGACCCGGTCATGGCCGCCGGCGAGCACGGCGACCGTGCCGGTCTCCAGGCTCGCCCTGTGGGCCCGCGTGTCGATGCCCCGCGCAAGCCCCGACACCACCACGTAGCCCGCCTCTCCCAATTGCCGCGACAGGCGCTCGGTGAAGGTGAGGCCGGCCGCGGAGGCATTGCGGGAGCCGACGATGGCGACGGAGGGCCGGGAGAGCACATCGACGGAGCCGCGCAGGGCGATCAGGGGCGGGGCGGTGTCGATGGCCTGCAGGGTCTTCGGGTAATTCGGCTCGCCCATGGCGACGAAGCGGACGCCGAGACGGGCGGCGGCGGCCATCTCCTTCTCGGCCTCCGCCCGGGTGGTGACCTTGAGCATCAGGCGTCCGCCGCGCCGGGCGAGATCCGGCAGGGCGTCGAGGGCCGCGGAGGCTCCGCCGAACTGGTTCACCAGCGCGCGGAACGTGCGCGGGCCGACGTTCTCCGAGCGGATAAGGCGAAGCCAGTCGAGCCGCTGCTCGTCGGTGAGGTGCGCGCCGCTCATCCCTTTTGTCCGATCTTGCCCTCGGTCCCGGCCAGAAGGCGGCTGATGTTTTCGCTGTGCTTCCACCACAGGAGCGCCACGAGGATGACCGCCATGCTGGCCATCCCGGGTTCGCCCAGGAGCCATAGGGCCACGGGAGAGGCCGCGCTCGCGATCAGGGCCGACAGGGAGGAATAGCGGGTCGCGAAGGCAAGCCCGAGCCACAGGGCTGCGAAGATCAGGGCCGCCAAGGGCTTGAGCCCGATGAGAACGCCGATGAAGGTGGCCACCCCCTTGCCGCCCTTGAAGCCGAGCCAGACCGGAAACAAGTGGCCCAGGAAGGCGCCGAGCGCCGCAATCGTCCCGAGCTGCGGCCCCCACCAGAGGGAGACCAGAAGCACGGCGGCGGTGCCCTTGAGCGCATCGCCCACGAGGGTTGCGGCGGCAATCCCCTTGTGCCCGGTCCTCAGAACGTTGGTCGCGCCGATGTTGCCGGAGCCCACCTTCCGAATATCTCCCAGGCCCGCCATGCGGGTGAAGATCACCCCGAACGGGATGGAGCCCAGGAGGTAGCCGAACACGAGGGCGGCCAGCAGGCGCAGCAGATTGGCTTCATCGGACATTCGCGTCTCGTCACAGGGTGCGGCGG
>DASQTM010000431.1:0-2588 GCA_035641875.1 Microvirga sp.
AGGGCCACCGGCAGGATCGTCGCCATGATGATGGAGCCGGGAAGCGCCCGCAGGCCCCGCTCGATGCGCGGCGTGATCCGCACGCGGCTCATGATCGCCACCCCGGCAATGCGGCAGAGATAGGTGGCCAGAGCCATGGACACGATGACGAGCGTCGAGCCCCAGGGGCCCGCCACAAGGGCGCCGAGCGAGTTCATTCCGTCACCATGGCGGCGGCGACGCCGGCGAGAGCTCCGGCGATGATGAACACGTAGCCGGGCACGAGGGCATGAACCGCGAGGGCGACCGTTCCGGCCGCCAGCCAGGGCAGGGCGGGCCCCGCCCCCTTCCAGAGGGGCACCAGCATGGCGGCGAAGTAGATCGGCATCACGAGGTCGAGGCCGAAGCGCTTCGGCTCCGGCACGAGGGCCCCGGCGAAGAAGCCGGCCAGGGACGCCAGAAACCAGACGAGCCACAGGACGAGGCCGGTGCCCAGGAGCACGCCCACATCGCGCCCGCCCTCGTTGTGATAGCGGGTGGCGATGATCCAGCCCGCATCGGTCACCAGAAAGAGATTGAGCGCGGTGCGGGCGAGGGGCTCGTTCCTGAGCCAGGGCTGAAGGGTCGCCCCCAGCAGGACCAGGCGCGCATTGATCACGGCCGTGACGGTCACGATGGTCAGCAAGGTGCCGGGCGACCACACCTTCTGCCAGATCTCGAGCCCCACCATCTGCGACGCGCCGGCATACACGAAGGCGGTCATGCCGAGCGCCTCGCCGAGCGAAAGCCCCTTCTGGGCCGCCGCCGCGCCGAAGGCCATGGCGAACACGATGAAGCCCGGAAAGAGGGGCGTGGCGACCCGGGCGCCGTGCGCGAGGCCTACGGATGAAAAATGGGGGCGCGAGGGGGCGGACATGGGCGTGAAGCTCTGTGCCCTCTCGCGCCTCCATCGTCAACGTTGCCCTTCGAGACGGACCTTCGGTCCTCCTCAGGATGAGGCTGTGGGGGCATTCTTATCGCGATCTCAACCCTCCGCCTCATCCTGAGGAGCCCGCGCAGCGGGCGTCTCGAAGGATGCTTCAGTAAACGCTGGAGCCGCAACGGACCCTCCTCCCCCTTGTGGGGAGGAGATGGAGGTGGGGGTGTGAGCGCCATACGCTGATAGGCTATTGCTCACACCCCCACCCTGGCCCTCCCCACAAGGGGGAGGGGAAAGGAGGCGTGGTTCCGCGCCATGGATTCCCTTCTGCGGGACTTCGTCCCGACCCTTCGCTTCGCTCCGGCCGGACCGGTCTGAAAGACCGGCGGAATGACACGGAGCGGTTTACCAGTGTCATCCTGCCGATCCTGTCGGATCGGACCGGCGAGCCGCAGGCGAGGGAAGGGGATCCGTTGACCCCGCGACGGAAGCCCTCCGGCCCGATGTGGGCAGGGAGGCTCGTGGCGCCGCCCTGTGCCGCCGTCATGCGGCGCCCCACTCCGGCTCTTGGAACAGGCGTCAGCCCGTGACGCCGTTCAGGTGCGGATAGATTTCGATCCAGCCCTCGTAGATCATCTTGATCGACACGTAGAGGATGATGGCCAGACCCACATAGGCGATCCAGCGGTGGCGCTGGAGCAGGCGGGCGATGTAGGAGGCGGCCAGGCCCATGAGGGCGATGGACAGGAGGAGGCCGAACATCAGGATATAGGGATGCTCCCTTGCGGCTCCCGCCACGGCGAGCACGTTGTCGAGGGACATGGACACGTCGGCGATCACGATCTGCCAGGCGGCCTGGGAGAAGGTCTTGCGCGGGGCTCCGCCGGCGATGACGCCGTCCTTGTCCAGGTCCAGCCCTTCGAGAGCTTCCTCGGCGGCCTTTTCCTCCTCGTGGCTGGTGCGCAGTTCGCGCCACATCTTCCAGCACACCCACAACAGGAGAACGCCGCCCGCGAGGAGCAGGCCGACGATCTGGAGGAGCTGGGTCGTGAGCAGCGCGAAGATGATGCGCAGCACCGTCGCCGCAAGCACCCCGAGCAGGATCGCCTTGTTCCGCTGTTCCTTCGGAAGCCCGGCCGCCGCAAGGCCGATCACGATGGCGTTGTCGCCCGCCAGCGCGAGATCGATGCCGATCACCATCAGGAAGGCTGCGATCTCGGGCGGGAAATACTGCGAAAGCTCAAACATGCGATGCCTCATCCATCCTGTTGAAAGGGGCGCATGTGGAACGTTCGGCGAGAGCGCGTTCGATAGCAGCGGCTCCGGGCGAGGCCGGCAGGGCGCCGCCATGGAAGCCGTCGATATGCAGGCGGAACGGTCTTTCAGAACACATCCAGGCCACCCTGGTTTGCATCCAGTCCGACATCGCCGCTCCCGGAAAGGAGCGACCAGAGGGGCCCGGCCTGGCTATAGCGGCTTCATCTAGACAACCTATAGCGGTCAATCAAGCCGTCGCGAACAGACTTGACGGATGGGCCCTGTTGAGAAGCTATTGGGGGAGGAGCCAATAGCTTGATCGGGGCCGCAGCCTCGGGCCATATCGGAACTCAACAAAGATCGGGCGCGTTCAAGCATCCCGCGGGAGGTCATCCATGTCTGCTTCTCACGACGGCTCCGGGGCCTCCCGGGG
>DASQTM010000432.1:0-8306 GCA_035641875.1 Microvirga sp.
GGCCCTCGGCGTCTCGGAGGCGCACACCACCATCGCCGTCTACCGGCTGCCGTCCCTGTTCGGCGCCATCGCGACGGTTCTCCTGACCTATTGGGCGGCGCTCGCCTTCTTCGGCCGGCGAGGGGCCTTCCTGGTCGCGGCCCTGATGGCCACCTCCGTCATTCTCATGGTCGAGGCGAGGCTCGCCAAGACGGACGCCATGCTGGCCGCCTGCTCGGTGGCGGTCATGGGCGGCCTGGCGCGGGCCTATCTGAGCCGTGGAGCCGGGGTCCTGCCCCGGCGGGCGCTGCTCATCTTCTGGACCGGGTTCGCCCTGGGCGTTCTCATCAAAGGCCCGCTGGTTCTCATGTTCGCGGGGCTGACGGCCGCGGTGCTGTCCTATCGGGAGCGCTCCGCCCGCTGGCTGATGATCCTGAAGCCCCTGCACGGCGCTCTTCTGACGCTTCTCGTGGCGCTGCCCTGGTTCGTCGCCATCGCCATCAAGACCGGCGGGGCCTTCTACTCGGAGGCGGTGGGCCACGACATGCTCGGCAAGGTCGGCGCGGCGCAGAAATACCACTGGGCTCCGCCCGGCTTCTATCTCGCGTCGTTCTTCGCGACCTTCTGGCCCGGGGCGATCCTCGCGGCCATCGCCGCGCCCTTTGCCTGGATCCACCGGCGGGAGGATCCGGTCGCCTTCGCGCTCGCCTGGATCGTGCCGTCCTGGCTGATCTTCGAGATCGTGCCGACGAAGCTTCCGCATTATACGATGCCGCTGCTTCCGGCGGTGGCGATCCTCACGATCATGGCGGTCTCTCGCCATTTCGTCGGGCCGCACCGCCCGGCGGCCAAGCTTGCGACGGTTTTGATCCCCTTCATTCCCGTGGGGCTGACCGTCGGGCTCTCGGCGGCGAACTGGTCCCTCGACGGGGCCTTGCCCTACCGGGCGCTTCCGGCCCTGGTCCTTTCCTCGCTGGTCGCTCTTTATGGGTGGCGCCTGTTCGTGACGAAGCGGATGGTCGGGTGCCTCTGGGCCGGCTTCGTCTCGGCGGCGTTCCTGTCGGTGGGCGTCTTCGGCTTCGCCCAGCTCGACCTGCGCTCCCTCAAGATCTCGCCGCGGCTGGCCGAGACGGCGCGCGATTTCGCTTACGCCAAGAAGAGCGTCGCGACCCTCGGTTACCGCGAGCCCAGCCTGGTCTTCCTGGTCGGCACGAGCCTCGACATGCTCGAAACCGGCGAGGAGGCATCGGCCTTCCTGAAGCGCAGCGGCTGCGGCATCGTCTTCGTCGACAGCCGGTTCGAGGGCAAGTTCCGGGCGGAGAACGAGCGCCTCGGGCAGGCGCCGGGGCTCTCGACCCGGATCTCAGGCTTCAATATCAACAGCGGGCGGCGGGTCGATATCGGCGTCTATTACACGGATTCCGGCTGCATCTGACCCCGCTCACCCTTGAAGAGGTGGGCTGCGAGGCCCTGAACCTATGACCGACTTGTCTCCGGCTCCGCGGCTCAGCGTCGTGGTGCCCGTCAAAAACGAGGCGCTGAACATCCTTCCCCTCGTGGAGGAGATCGAGCGCGCCTGCGCGCCCTTAGGCTCCTTCGAGGCGATCTATGTGGACGACGGCTCGACGGACGCCACGGCCGACGCGGTGCTGGGCGCGCGCCGGACCCGGCCCTGGCTCCGCCTGATCCGCCACGAGGCGAGCTGCGGCCAGAGCGCGGCGGTGCGCACCGGCGTCCATGCGGCCCGGGCCCCGATCGTCGTCACCCTGGACGGAGACGGACAGAACGATCCTGCCTTCATTCCGCATCTGGTCGCGGCCCTTGACGATCCCGCCACGGCCCTCGCGGCCGGCCAGCGCGTCGCCCGCAAGGGAGCGGGCAAGCGGTGGCAGTCGCGGATCGCCAACGGGGTGCGCGCCCGGGTGCTCAGGGACGGAACCCGAGATACGGGATGCGGCCTCAAGGCCTTCCGGCGCGACGTGTATCTGCGCCTGCCGTATTTCGACGCCCTGCACCGCTTCATGCCGGCTCTGATCAAGCGCGAGGGTTTCGGCATCGCCCATGTGGATGTGGTCGATCGCCCCCGCCATGCGGGGCAGTCCAATTACGGCCTGTTCGACCGCCTCTGGGTGGGCATTCTCGACCTGGCCGGCGTCTGGTGGCTGATCCGCCGCCGCCGCCGTGTGCCGGTCGCCCAGGAAATCTCCTGATGGAGGACGTCTGATGGAGATCATGCGATGCTGATGCGCCTGTCCCAGGATTTAGGGCTGTATTTCTACGACATCGTGGTCAACCGCTTCGACCTGTGGGCGGCTTTCGGCGTACTGGCGCAATTCGTCTTCGGCGCGCGCTTCATCGTGCAGTGGGTCGCCAGCGAGAAGGCGGAGCGCAGCGTCATCCCGGTCGGGTTCTGGTTCCTGTCGATCGCCGGTGGACTGATGACCCTGATCTACGGCTTCGCCCGCCGCGACATCGTGATCATACTCGGCCAGGCCTTCTCCATCTTCATCTACGGGCGCAACCTGATGCTCATCGCCAAGGAGGCGAAGAGGAAGGGCGGCACGGACGTCGGGATCCCGGCGGAATAGGGCTTTCCCGCCGGGTTCGCTTGTACGTCAGGCCGCCCTGGCGTCCGCATCCTTCAGGCGCGCGAAGCCCGCATCGAGATCGCGCTTCAGGTCGTCGAGGTCCTCAAGGCCGATATGGAACCGTAGGGCATGGCCGCCAGGGGACCATTTCGTCGCCGTGCGGTAGCTGGCGCAGTCGAAGGGGATCACCAGGCTCTCGAAGCCGCCCCAGGAAAAGCCCATCCCGAACAGGGCGAGGCCGTCGAGCATGGCGGCCACCGCCTTGCCGGAACAGGGCTTGAGGATGATCGAGAACAGGCCCGACGATCCCTTGAAGTCGCGCTTCCAGATGTCGTGCCCGGGGCAGGTCTCGAGGGCAGGGTGGAGAACCTGCGCCACCTCGGGCCAGGCGGCGAGCCAGCGGGCCATGTCGAGAGCCTGTTTCTCGTGCTCGCGCAGCCGGAGGGCCATGGTGCGCAGGCCACGCAGGCCGAGGAACACGTCCTCCGGGCCGGGGCACATGGCGAAGGAATCGTAAGCGTCGCGAAGGGCCTTGAAGCAGCGCTCGTTGGCCGACACCATGCCGAGCAGCAGATCCGAGCCGCCGCTGAGATATTTGGTGCCGGCCTCGATGGCGATGTCGGCTCCCCGCTCGTGGGGCGGGAAGAACAGGGGCGTGGCCCAGGTGTTGTCCATGATGACCACGGCCCCGCGCCGATGGGCCGCCTCGGCGATGGCCGGGATGTCCTGCATCTCGAAGGATTGCGAGCCGGGAGCTTCCGTGAAGACCGCTGCGGTGTTCGGGCGCATGAGCGCCTCGATCCCGGCCCCGACCAGCGGATCGTAATAGGTGGTTTCCACCCCGAACTTCTTCAGCACCCCGTCGCAGAAGTGCCGGGTGGGGCGGTAGACGGAGTCCGTCACCAGGAGATGGTCGCCGGCCTTGAGGCATGACGTAAGGGCAAGGGTGACGGCCGCAAGACCTGAAGGCGCCAGCACCGTCCCGGCCGCTCCGGCCACCTCCGTCCAGGCGGTTTCAAGGGCTTCGGTAGTGGGAGTTCCCTTGGTCCCGTAGGAGTACCGGCCGCGTCGGTGGAGCAGGTCGTCGGTAGTCGGGTAGAGCACGGTCGAGCCCCGATAGATGGGCGTATTGACGAAACCGTGCTGCTCGCGCGGGTCGCGTCCGGCATGGACGAGGCGGGTGCTGTCCCCGAGATGATCGGGCTTGGAAGGGAGTTTTGACATGGTTTCAAAGGGTTGTTGGCGAGGGCCCTGATCTGAGGCTTTGCCTATGATTGCGTCAACCCCGGGCGAGAAAGCCTCCCATCAAGACTTGACCAGTTATCAATCATTCAATTTGATGGATCGGATGCCGCCTCTACCGGAGCGGCGCAGAACAGTCTAACAAGAAGACCCCGGCTGGGGCTGACACAAGAACTGCCGGGCCTAGTCGAACACATTGGGAGAATAGACCAACATGAAAAAGGCTCTCTTATCGATTGCCTTCGGCCTCACGGCCAGCCTCATCGCCACCGGCGCCTCCGCCCAGGCGACGCTCACCAGCGTCAAGCAGAAGGGCTTCCTGACCTGCGGCTCCAACACCGGCCTCGCCGGCTTCGGCGTGCCGGATGCCCAGGGCAACTGGACCGGCCTCGACGTGGAGTTCTGCCGCGCCATCGCGGCGGCCATCTTCGACGATCCGAACAAGGTTCGCTTCATCCCGCTCGCCGCTAAGGACCGCTTCACGGCGCTCCAGTCGGGCGAAGTGGATGTGCTGTCCCGCAACTCGACCGCGACCATGTCGCGCGACACGCAGCTCGGCCTCGACTTCCCGGTCATCAACTACTTCGACGGCCAGGGCTTCATGGTCCGCAAGAAGCTCGGTGTCGCCTCCGCCAAGGAGCTGAACGGCGCTTCGATCTGCACCCAGCAGGGCACCACCACCGAGCTGAACCTGGCCGACTACTTCCGCGCCAACAACATGAAGTACGAAGTCGTGGCCTTCGCGACCTCGGACGAGACCTTCAAGGCCTATGACGCCGGCCGCTGCGACGCCTTCACGACGGACGCGTCCGGCCTCTACGCCGAGCGTCTGCGCGCCTCGGCTCCGGACGATCATATCGTCCTGCCGGAGATCATCTCCAAGGAGCCGTTGGGCCCGGCCGTGCGCCACGGCGACAGCCAGTGGGGCGACATCGTCCGCTGGACCCACATGGCCATGCTGAACGCCGAAGAGCTCGGCGTGACCAAGGCCAATGTCGACCAGATGAAGACCTCCGACAACCCGGAGATCAAGCGCCTGCTCGGCACCGAAGGCAAGTTCGGCGAGGCCGTCGGCCTCACCAACGACTGGGCTGTCCGCGTCATCAAGCACGTGGGCAATTACTCGGAGATCTTCGAGCGTAACGTGGGCGAAGGCTCCCGGCTGAAGATCAAGCGCGGCCAGAACGCGCTGTGGACCAAGGGCGGCCTGCAATACGGCATCCCGGTCCGCTAAGACCTTGATAAGACAGGGCGTCCGGAGCATTCCGGGCGCCCGTTTCCAATGATAGGATGGCCGCCGGCTTACGGCAGCATGAAGCTTGCGTGAGCGAGGGGAGGGCGGCCCAAGAAAACAAGCCGTCAGAGGATAGGTCCAGTGCAGACAGCCGTCAGCCAGGCAGCGCCGCCCAAAAAATCGGTTCTTTACGACCCGAAGGTCCGTGGGATTTTCTACCAGGCCCTTCTCGTCGCCATCGTCGGCTATCTCTTCTACATGGCCGCAACCAACGCCATCGAGAACCTGCAGCGAGCAAAGATCGCGTCCGGCTTCGGCTTCCTCAGCAACACCGCCGGGTTCGACATCAGCCAGTCCCTGATTCCCTTCAGCGCGGCCGGCTCGACCTACGGCGACGCCTTCATCGCCGGCCTGCTCAATACCCTGCTCGTGGCGGCCATCGGCATCTTCTTCACCACCTTCCTCGGCTTCACGATCGGCATCGCCCGCCTGTCCAAGAACTGGATGGTGGCCAAGGTCGCCATGGTCTATGTGGAGGTGCTGCGCAACATCCCCCTGCTGGTGCAGCTGCTGTTCTGGTACATCGCCGTGCTGGGCTCCCTGCCGCAGCCGCGGGATTCCAGCCAGCTGTTCGGCATGTTCTTCCTGAATTCCCGAGGCCTCTTTCTGCCCAAGCCGATCTACACGTCCGGTATGTGGATGGTGGTCGCTGCGTTTCTCATCGGCCTCGTCGGCAGCATCGTCTACCGGCGCTGGGCCAGGAAGCGGCAGGAGCAGACCGGGCAGCAAGCTCCGGTCGGGCTGATGACGCTGGGCCTTGTCGTCGGCCTGCCGCTCGCGATCTGGATCATCCTGACCCTGGTGGGCGCCAATCCCGTCAGCTTCGACTACGTGCAGAAGGGCGCCTTCAACCTGCGGGGCGGGATGTCGGTTCTGCCTGAATTCGTCGCGCTCCTGCTGGGGCTGACCACCTATACGGCCGCCTTCATCGCCGAGGTGGTGCGCGCGGGCATTCTGGCGGTGTCGAAAGGCCAGACCGAGGCGTCGGGTTCGCTCGGCCTCAAGCCAGGGCAGACCCTGCGCCTCGTGGTGATCCCGCAGGCCATGCGCGTGATCATCCCGCCGCTGACCAGCCAGTATCTCAACCTGACCAAGAACTCGTCGCTCGCGGTGGCCATCGGCTACCCGGATCTGGTGCAGGTGTTCATGGGAACCGTGCTCAACCAGACGGGCCAGGCCATCGAGGTGGTGGTGATCACCATGGGGGTCTATCTCACCATCAGCCTTCTGACATCGGCCTTCATGAACATCTACAATCGCCGCGTGGCGATCGTCGAACGGTAGGAGATCCCATGAGCACCGCCGTCGATACCCCTCGCTTCATCCGCTCCGAAAAGCTGGAGGCCCTGCCGCCGCCCAACCTGGCGCGAGGCCCCATCGCCTGGGTTCGGGAGAACCTGTTCTCGGGCGTGTTCAACACCATCCTGACCCTGGTGGTCCTCTACCTGCTCTATATCGCCGTGCCGCCGATCATGAGGTTTCTCTTCATCGACGCGGTCTGGACCGGCACGGACCGGGCCGCCTGTCGGGCCGACATGGGCGGGAACGAGAGCGGGGCCTGCTGGGCCTTCATCTGGAGCAAGCTCACCTACTTCATCTACGGGTCATACACGGGGTCGGAGCGGTGGCGGGTGAACATCTTCTTCGCCCTGCTGGCGATCGGAGTCACCTGGATGCTGTGGCTGAAAGCGCCGCGGCGGGACCTCGGAGCCGCCTATTTCTTCTGGCTGTTCCCGGTCCTGTCCTACATCCTGCTCACCGGCGGCAACGAGGATTTCGGCCTGCAGTTCTGGGCTGGCTTCGCGATCTTCGGCGCGCTGCTGATGGCGCTCTTCGCCTTCGCGGCCAGCCTGCTCAAGACGGCAATCCGCCCGGCGCTCCTGCTGTCCGGCGGCATCGTGGCCGTCATCGGCGTCACGCTCCTCCTGGTCGACCTCGACTTCGGCCTGCTGCACGTGCCCACCTCCCTGTGGGGCGGCGTTCTCGTCACGCTCCTGGTCGCCACCGTGGGCATCGTGTTCTCGCTTCCCTTCGGCATCGTGCTGGCCCTTGGCCGGCGCTCCAAGCTGCCCATCGTCAGGATGGCCTCGGTGATCTTCATCGAGTTCGTGCGCGGCGTGCCGCTGATCACCGTGCTGATCATGGCCAACACCATGCTGCCGCTCTTCCTGCCCGGCGACATGACCGTGGACCGCCTGCTGCGGCCCCTCGTCGGCACCGCGCTCTTCGCCTCCGCCTACATGGCCGAGGTGGTGCGCGGCGGCCTGCAGGCCATGCCCAAGGGTCAGTACGAGGGCGCCATGTCGCTCGGCCTCAACTACCCGCAGATGATGACGCTCATCATCCTGCCGCAGGCCCTGCGGATCGTCATTCCGGGCATCGTGAACACCTTCATCGGGCTGTTCAAGGACACGTCCCTCGTGGCTATCGTGGGCATCTTCGATCTCATCAAGACCATCGAAGCCTCCCGCATCGATCCGAACTGGTCGGCTCCGATGATCAGCTACACGGGCTATGCCTTCGCGGCCCTGTTCTACTTCGTCTTCTGCTACGGCATGTCGCGCTATTCCCTCGGGGTCGAGCGGCGCCTTGCGGCAGGTCAAAACCGGTAACGAACCATGGCGAACCCAATGTCATCCCAACAGATCCGCTCCGCCGCCATCGACCCCAAGGCCGAGGCCGCCGTCCAGATGATCGACGTGCACAAATGGTACGGCGAGTTCCACGTGCTGCGGGACGTGAACCTCAACGTGCGCCGAGGCGAGAAGATCGTCATCTGCGGCCCGTCCGGCTCCGGCAAGTCGACCATGATCCGCTGCATCAACCGCCTGGAGGAGCACCAGAAGGGCCGCATCATCGTTGACGGCATCGAGCTCACCAACGATCTCAAGCGCATCGACGAGGTGCGCCGCGACGTGGGCATGGTGTTCCAGCACTTCAACCTCTTCCCGCACCTCACCATCCTGGAGAACTGCACGCTCGCTCCGATCTGGGTGAAGAAGATGCCCAAGCGGGAAGCCGAAGAGGTCGCCATGAAATACCTGACCCGGGTGAAGATCCCCGAGCAGGCCAACAAGTATCCGGGCCAGCTCTCGGGCGGCCAGCAGCAGCGCGTGGCCATCGCCCGCTCCCTGTGCATGAGCCCGAAGATCATGCTGTTCGACGAGCCGACCTCGGCCCTCGACCCGGAAATGGTGAAGGAA
>DASQTM010000433.1:0-2891 GCA_035641875.1 Microvirga sp.
GGCGCGATCTTCCAGGCCGGAATGGCGATGGGGAAATTCCAGGGGGTGATGAGACCCACGACGCCCACGGGCTCGCGGGTGATCTCCACGTCCACCAGCGGCCGCACGGAGGGAACCTTGTCGCCGGTGAGACGCAGGCACTCGCCGGCGAAGAACTGGAAGATCTGGCCGGCGCGGGTCACCTCGCCGATGCCCTCGGGCAGGGTCTTGCCCTCCTCCCGGGACAGGAGGCGTCCGAGCTCTTCCTTGCGGGCCAGGATCTCGTCGCCCACGGCCTTGAGGATGTCGTGGCGCTGCTGGATCGAGGAGCGCGACCAGGCCGGGAAGGCGTCGTAGGCGGCCGCGATGGCGCGCTCGGCGGCAGCGGCGTCGGCGCGGGCGAACTCGCCCACCACGTCGTTGGTGTTCGACGGATTGATGTTGGGGGAGGCCTCGGACGCCCCCACCCACTCGCCCGCGATATAGTTCTTGGTCATAATCAATCTCCGGATTGGGTCGTGATGAGGTCGCGCTGCGCCAGATTGGCCATGAGCGCGCTGATGCCGAAGGTCCAGGGCTCGCATTCCGGGCTCGGCTTCATGCGGTTGACGAGGGCGCCAAGCTCGGGAGCCGCGATGGTGACGATGTCGCCGGTCTTGTGGGTGAAGCCCATCCCCGGCTCGCCGCGATCCTGGGTCGGCGCGAACATGGTGCCGAGAAAGAGCACGAAACCATCAGGATACTGGTGGTGCGGCCCGATGGTCTGCGCCACGAGATCCTCAGGGTCCCGGCTGATCCTGCTGATGGAGGACGAGCCCTCCAGCCTGAACCCGTCCTGGCCCTCCACCGTCAGGGTCACCGTGGTGCGGCGCACATGATCGAGGGTGAAGCTTTCGTCGAAGAAGCGGATGAACGGCCCCACCGAGCAGGAGGCGTTGTTGTCCTTGGCCTTCGAGAGCAGCAGGGCGGAGCGCCCCTCGAAATCGCGCAGGTTCACGTCGTTGCCGAGCGTCGCCCCGACGATCTTCCCCTCGCCGGTCACCACGAGAACCGCCTCCGGCTCCGGGTTGTTCCAGGTCGATTTGGGGTGCAGGCCCGCATCCATGAACGCGCCGACAGCCGAGAGGGTCGGCGCCTTGGTGAAGATCTCCGCATCGGGGCCGATGCCCACTTCGAGATACTGGCTCCAGGCTCCCTGCGCCACCAGAACCGCCTTCAGGTCCATGGCTTCCTTGGAGCCCGGCTTGAGCCGGCTGAGATCGTCGCCCACAAGGCGGGTGACCTCGGACCGGATGGCGACGGCCGCGCTGGCGTCGCCCCGCGCCCGCTCCTCGATGACGCGCTCCAGCATGGAGACCGCGAAGGTGACCCCCGCCGCCTTGACGACCTGGAGATCGATGGGGGCCAGGAGCCAGGGCTTCGACGCATCCCGGCCGTCAGGGGCCGTATTGGCCGCGATCTCGTCGAGGGAGCCGATCCGCTCCCCGGTGGCGGTTTTCACCACCCGGGCCGGATCGCCCATGGCGGCAAGCCCGCTCATGGTGGAGCAGGACCCGGAGATGTCGAACACCCCCTCCTCCCGGATCGCCACGACGGAAGGCCCGATTCCGGGACGCCAGACCCGCCCCGCCAGGGCGCCCTTGTATCCGTCGGCAGGCAGGATGCCGGCTGCGCTTTTGGGTGAGGAAAGGTGATCCATGACCGGCATGTACTCCCAGGGGATAGGCTTTGCGCCTGTTCCATCATGCGTGTTGCGCCTCTGTTATAGTGGCCGCGAGAGGTGGGACCATAAGGAAAGTGAGATATCCACCTGCCAAGCCTCTTCCAAGCTCAATGGAAGGCAGGCCCCAAGTCCGCCTCAAGGGGCAGCCGGAACAAATGTCGTCGCCCACCCGTTCCGCCGCATAGTCACGCTCCGGCCACGCGACGCAAAGCGTCGGTCTGACCTCATGCGAGAAGGGATAAAGCCTCATGTCCGATACGCCGTCTCCCTCCCAGCCCGACGTTCCCAATCCGATCCCTCAGCCTGTCCATCCCGATCCCGGCCCTTCGGGCATTCCCAATCCCGGAGAGCCCCTGGGCGTTCCCGCCGGCAATCCCGGCGAGGTTCCAAGCCCGGCCGAGCCCATCGGCATCCCCGACTCGGGCCCCCAGGAGATTCCGGTCACGCCCACAGGGGCGTAATCCGCAGGGGAGGGATATTCTCGCCAATCGGCGATGCCTCCCCGTGAGTCTGACGCATCTTCCATGTGGATTCATCGATCATGGCGGCTCTGCCCTGATCGATTGACAAATCCGCTGCGGTGGATTTTGCTGAACGTCATGGGGATCGCGATCTCCCCACGAGGCGACAGGCCCAAGCATCGCATCCGCACTCTTTCATTTACGGATGCAAAGCCATGTCGTCATTCAACGCCATCTCCATCGACAAGCTGTTCCGGCTGATCGGCACCTCCAAATGCCCAGCCCTCATCGACGTTCAGACCGAGGAGGATTTCCGGGCCGATCCGCGCCTCATCCCCGGCGCCGTCCGCCGGCCGTTCTCAACCGTGTCCGAGTGGACGCAGGAATTCAAGGGCCGCTCCGCCGTGGTGATCTGCCAGAAAGGGCTCAAGCTCAGCCACGGGGTCGCGGCTTGGCTCAGGCATGCGGGCATCCCGGCGGATTCCCTGGAAGGCGGCGCGCTCGCTTGGTCGCAGGCGGGCCTGCCGATGGTGCCCGAGGCCAAGCTGCCGCCCCGCGACCCGCAGGGGCGGACCCTATGGGTCACGCGCTCGCGGCCCAAGATCGACCGGATCGCCTGCCCCTGGCTGATCCGGCGCTTCGTCGATCCTGGCGCCGTTTTCCTGTTCGTTCCGCCATCGGAGGTGCAGGGCGTCGCCAGCCGTTTCGGCGCGACGCCGTTCGACATC
>DASQTM010000434.1:0-2633 GCA_035641875.1 Microvirga sp.
GGCGCGATGCTCTCGAAGGGCGGAAGGCCGAAGGGGCCGGTCCACGGGCCAAGTAGGGGATTGGCCGAGGGAGTCGCGTCGGATGCGGTCATGGGATGGTTCTGCCTCTGATCGATCGGGGAAGCGAGTCTTAAAGCGGAATGCGATCCATGGGAATCGTCCGATCGGGGTTGTTCGGCACCGGATCGGACGATTTCCAGCAGCCCTAGCCGTCGATGGGAAGAGGCGCCGACCCGGTCGAGGCGTGGCTGCCCGCCAGATGACGCTTCAGGAAGGCCAGAGCCCTTCGGGTGGCGTCCTCTTCCGCAGCGCCCCGGAAGCCGTGGCCCTGGCCGGGATAGACCTTCACCTCGTGGGGCACGTTTTGCTGGCGCAGGAGCGCCTCGACCGCATAGGCGTTCGCCACCGGCACGATGGGATCGGCGGCGCCATGGAGCACGAGGGTGGGCGGAAGGCGCGACGTGGCGGCGATGGCTCCTTGCGGAAGCGGACCGAAATAATCGACCAGCGCCTTGATGCGCCGATCCAAGCTCGACACCGCCAAGCCCAGGGCCCCGCCGAGCGACACGCCGATGATCCCCATGCGGGCCGGATCGGCCCCCGGATGGCTGGCGGCGAAGGTGAGAGCGTCCTGGACCGTCTCCATCCAAGGCGTGAAATTCTGGAAGAGAGTGCTGAAGGAGGCCCGCCTCTCGCCGGTGCGGTCGAGATAATGCACCAGGTGGACCTGATACCCCGCGGCCGCCACGCCGCGAGCCCCCTCCCGGTATTGGGTGTTGTAGGAGAGCCCGTCGGCCCCATGCAGCGTGAGCAGGGTCGGGCGCGGGGAGGAGCCTGCCGGCTGGAAGGTCTCGACCGCGATGGCTTTGCCCCCGCTCTTGAATGAGTTGCGCTGTTGCGTGACCGGCATCGGGCTTGGCTTGTCCTTTTGGGCGTGAGCGGGGGAGGAGGCAACGGCCGCCCCGATCAGAAGGTTTCGTCTGGTGATCGGCATGAGGAAGGTTGGGGTGTGGGTAAGACCATGAGTCTTTGGGCAGATCGGATCCGGAGCAGATGGGATCCGGACCTGGAGCCTCCCAGATGGCAAAAGGTCCCAGCGTTTCAGGGCCGATGCCCCACCCCAAACGGCTTAGGATCGTTTGAGGCTCCCGCACGTTGTCGTCGAGGCTGGCGGGATCACCCCGCCGCCTCACAGAGACCGCCCGATGCGTCCCGCCCCTGCACCCACCCCCGCCCCCGGTCCGGAGACGGAGATTCAGCCTCCCGGCGTTCCAGGCCTGTCGGGGCTGCTGACCCTGACCGTCAGCGTCGTGGTGCTGGCCGCCCTTTACGTGGGGAAGGAGGTGTTCCTGCCGGTGGTGCTCGCCATCCTCCTGGCCTTCGTTCTCGCCCCTTTCGTCGATCTCATGCGGAAGTGGCTCGGCCGGGTGCCGTCGGTGATCGTCGCAGTGCTCGTGACCCTCGGGATCATCCTCTCGCTCGGAGGCGTCATCGGGTTTCAGCTCGCCGGTCTCGCCACGGACCTGCCCCGCTATCAGAGCACCATCCGGGACAAGGTCGGCTCCCTGCGCGAGGGCTCGGCTATCGGGCGTCTGCCGGAGCTTTTGAAGGATTTCGGCCGTCAATTCGACAGGGCCGTGGCCGAGGCGCCGCAGGCCCCTCCTGCCTCGGCCGGCGCTTCCGCGCCGCCCGCGCCCGAAGAGGTCAGGCCGATGCCTGTCGAGGTCCACCAGCCGGACCCGACCCCCGCTCAAGTGGCGCGCAACGTACTGCTGCCCCTGCTCGAACCGCTCGCGACCACGGGCATCGTCTTCGTCGTCCTCGTCTTCATCCTCATGCAGCGGGAAGATCTGCGCGACCGGATGATCCGCCTGTTCGGGTCGAGCGATCTCCATCGCACGACGGCGGCCATGGACGACGCCGCGCGGCGGCTCAGCCGCTACTTCCTGATGCAGCTCGGCCTGAATGCGTCCTTCGGCGTCGTAGCCGCCATCGGCCTGTGGCTGATCGGCGTGCCGAGCCCTCTCCTGTGGGGGGTCTTCGCGGCTCTGATGCGGTTCGTCCCCTATATCGGATCCTTCGTGGCGGCGGTGCCTCCGATCCTGCTCGCCGCCGCCGTGGATCCGGGCTGGTCCATGGCGCTCATGACCTTGGCCCTGTACCTGATCGGCGAGCCCCTCATGGGCCACGTGGTCGAGCCTGTCGTCTACGGCCAGAGCACGGGCCTCTCGCCTTTCGCGGTCGTCATGTCGGCGATTTTCTGGACTTGGCTCTGGGGTCCCGTCGGCCTTCTCATCGCGACGCCCCTGACCCTCTGCCTCGTGGTGCTGGGACGGCACGTGGAGCGCCTCGAGTTTCTCGACGTGCTCCTCGGCGACAGGCCGGCCCTGACCCCTGCGGAGAACCTCTATCAGCGCATGCTGGCCGGCGATCCGGACGAGGCGCTGGATTCCGCCGAGGTGCTGCTCAAGGAGCGCTCGCTGACGTCCTACTACGACGAGGTTGCCCTGAAAGGGCTTCAGCTCGCCGCCAACGATGCAAGCCGCGGCGTTCTGACCGGCCGTCAGCTCGAACAGATCAAGGACGTGATCCATGCCCTGGTCCAGGATTTGGGCAGCCATGACGACGTGGAG
>DASQTM010000435.1:0-6173 GCA_035641875.1 Microvirga sp.
CCACGGCGAGCAGGATCAAAAGGCTCCAGTAGAGTTTGGTTCTGAGCAGAAAGGCGCTGAGCGCTTCTGCGGATACTCGCGACGACAAGGGCGTCCTCCAAGGTCTTTGTTTTAGCGAATCGGCTCTGCGGCCGATTGTGACCTAAGCAATCTTTTCAGAAACGTTCCATGGTCCGGTCCGGAGCGCCTCCTGCACCGCGCCGCCGGGGGATGCGTAGTCCATGATCAGGTCTGGCGAAAACTCGCTTTTGTCGAGAAGGGCGGTGGGCTGCCCTTCCCTCAGTACCAGGATGCGGTCGCTCAAGGCCATCAGCTCGGGCAGTTCGGAGCTTGCCAGCACCACGGCGATGCCGCGTTCCTTCAGATCCTCGATCAGGCGGTAGATCTCCGCCTTCGCGCCCACATCGATCCCTCGCGTGGGCTCGTCCAGGAGAAGCACGCGGGGATGGGTCTCGAGCCATTTGCCCAGAACCACCTTCTGCTGGTTGCCGCCGCTGAGCGTGCCCGCCGCCTGTCGCGGGCCGCGGGTCCGAATGCCAAGGGATTGAATCTGCCGTTCAGCCAAACTCTTCTCCGCCTTGCGCGATACGAAGACGGTGGCGGCGAGCCGTTTCATCACCGGCAGGGCCAGGTTGAAATCGACCCCCGCGTCGAGCACGAGCCCGTCGCGCTTGCGGTCTTCAGTCACGAGCGCCAGCCCGGCCCGTTTCGCATCGGCGGGCGAGCGGATTGTGAGCGCCTTCCCGTCGACGATCACCCGTCCGCCCCAAGCCAGCTTCTGCGCGCCGAAGATGGTCTCCAGCACCTCGCTGCGGCCGGCGCCCATTAGCCCGGCGAGCCCCAGGACCTCGCCCTTGGCCACGTCGAAGGACACATTGTCGACGAGGCGCGGGCGGCCTGCCGTAGGCTTCGGGTGGGCAAGCCAGAGATCGCGCACCGACAGGACCGGCGACGTCGCATGCGGCCCGGGCGATGCTCCTTCGCTGTGCCGCGTCAGAAACTCCTGAACGTCGCGACCGACCATGAGGCGGATCAGGTCGCGCCGGGAGGCGTTCGCGGCCGGAAGGGTGCCCGCCACCGCGCCGTCGCGCAAAACGGTGACGGTTTGCGCAAGGTCGAACACCTCCTCCATGCGGTGCGAGATGTAGACGATGCCCGCTCCTTCCGCCGAGAGCCGGCGGATGATGGCGTGCAGACGCTCCGCCTCCGCCACCGAGAGGGCGGAGGTCGGCTCGTCCATGATGAGAATGCGAGCATCCTGCGCCAGCGCCTTGGCGATCTCGACGAGTTGCTGCTCGCCGATGCGCAGGCTGCTCACCGGCGCATGAGGCGAGGCCTGAAAGTTGAGAGTCTCGAGGATCCGGGCGGCGGCGCGTCCTTGGAACCTCTTGTCCACGAAAAAGGGGAGCCCGCGTACTTTCTCGTTGCCGAGAAAGATGTTCTCCGCAACCGTCATTTCGGGCACGAGGTTGAGCTCTTGGTGGATCACCGCTACCCCAGCTCGCGAGGCGTCCCGCGGGCTCGCAAATCGGATCACCTGACCGAATACTGATACCTCGCCCTGATAGTTCTGATAGATCCCGCCGGCGATCTTCATGAGCGTCGATTTGCCGGCCCCGTTCTCGCCCATGAGAGCGTGGATCTCGCCGGCGCGGAGCGTGAAGTCAACATTGCGCAGGACATCGATCTTCCCGAAAGCCTTGCTGACGCCTTGCATTGCCAAGCCGCGTTCGGCGGAGGCGGTCTGATCTCCCGTTCCAGGGGCAGCAGGCAAATCGGTCTCCTCGCGAAGGGCGCCGCAACAAGGGGTGCTTACTCTCGAAACCGGTGGCCCCGCCCGTCCACTAGCAGCATGCTAGGCTAATTTTCGCTCAGAGCAAGAAGTTCGGGAGGATCGTGATGACCCGAGGCGCTCGCCAGGATTCGGCCTGCCGGCAAGCTGGACCGTGCAATTCGCTTTTGGGCGGTGTCGGCTCGATGGCCCGGGAGCGACACCCCGGCCTGTGCACCAGGGAACTCACGCGGCCAGCGCCCGTTGGTCTTCGTTCACCTGAGAGCAACGATGGTCGACGTGACCTCCGACACGCACCTGGACGACCAGGAGCAAGCGCCCGTTTCCGAGGAGGTCCTCCCCTTGGTCGAGGAAATTGCGGTTGTGGGGAAGCGTTCGGTCCTGACCGGGCGCCTACGCGTGCACCTGGCCGCCGGTACGGCTGAGGAAATCGCCCATGCGCAGGTTCAGCGCGAGAGTGTGGAAGTCACCCGCATTCCGGTCGACAGAATCGTCGAGACCACACCCGTGATCAAGACCGAGGGCGAACTCACGATTGTCCCGGTCCTTGAGGAGGTGCTCGTTGTCGAGAAGCGCCTTGTCCTCAAGGAAGAACTGCATATCCGGCGTCGCGTCGAAGCCAAGACAGCCGACGTGCCGGTCACCCTGCGCAAGCAGCGCGCCATCGTGGAGCGGCTTGCTCCCGAAACCCTAGACCCAGAAAAGGAGATACCCCGATGAGTTCCGGAATGACGACAGGATCATCAAGCCGAAGAATGATCACGGCTTTTTTCGACAGCCGCACCGATGCCGAGGAGGCCATCAGCCGCCTTCATGCCGCCGGCGTCCCGCGCGACGGCATCCGCCTCACTCCCAGCAGCGAGCAAGACGCCGACGCCACGGGCGGCGCCAGCACGCAGTCCTTCCCTGAGGCGAGCGCTGGCCTGTGGGACTCCCTGCGGGATCTCTTCCTGCCAGACGAGGACCGCTACACCTATGCTGAGGGCCTGCGCCGGGGTGGGTTCCTCGTGTCGGTGAGCGCGAGCGACGCCGATTACGAGCGCGTCATCGACATCCTGGACGACGAGGGCACGATCGATATCGACGAGCGGGCCGAGAGCTGGCGTTCGGAGGGCTGGTCGGCATCGTCCACGGCAGGTTCTCCGTCGGGCGGGACTGCCGGTCTCACGAGCGATTCCACCTCCCGCACCTCGGGTATGACCGCCGGCTCCGGAACCGGGATGGGCGCAGCATCGATGAACACATCGTCGGAGCGTGTCTCAACCGGGGACGAAGTGATCCCGGTTGCCGAGGAGCACCTGAGCGTCGGCAAGCGTGACGTGAGCCACGGCCGCGTCCGCATCCGGTCCTATGTGGTGGAGACGCCGGTCAGCGAGCAGGTGAACCTGCGCGAGGAGCACGTGGAGGTCGAGCGTCGCCCGGTCTCCGGCACGATGCAGGCCGGCACCATCAGCGGCGATCCCTTCCAGGAGCGCACCATCGAGGTGGAGGAGC
The DNA here is from genome assembly GCA_035641875.1 of Microvirga sp. Lineage (GTDB taxonomy): Bacteria > Pseudomonadota > Alphaproteobacteria > Rhizobiales > Beijerinckiaceae > Microvirga. Next base: position 3,287 of record DASQTM010000435.1, read on the forward strand.
GCGGTGAGGAGGCCGTGGTCTCCAAGGAAGCGCGTGTGACGGAAGAACTCGTGGTCCGCAAGGATGTGGAGCAGCGCACGCAAACCGTGTCCGACACGGTTCGCAAAACCGAAGTCGAGGTCGAGGACGAGCGCGGCACCCAGGTCAGCGGCACCGGAACGAAGGACCGGAATCCGTAACCGGCATATCGCATTCCGACGCTTCGCCTCCAGGGCCGCCTGTCTGGAGGCGAAGCGAATTTCTGCATCCCGGATCGAAAGCTCCCATGCGGCATTCACCTGCGCTTCGGCTCCGGCAGGCGGGCCGAGTTGCTTTCAAGCTCCTCGGCCGCTGCGGCGATCTTCTGGAGGAGCTGTGTCGGCATTGCGGTCTCGTTGCCGTAGTAGATCCAGTCGAGCGATAAGTCCCACCTCTCGACCAGCCTGAGGGCCACATCCACCGGTATGCGGCTCGTCCCCAGCTCATAATTTGCCCAGCGGGGGCCGCTGATGTCCAGGAAATCGGCGAGCTGTCTTTGAGTCAGCTCCAGCGCATGGCGCAAATGGCTGAGCCGTCGTCCGATCGCGACGTAACTGGATGCTTGTCGATCCCAATGAGGCATGCTCAAGCATAGGGTGAGCGATCAGAGAAGCTATCCCTTCATCAGGACTAGGTTCCTCGGAGTACCCTCTTATAGCGCATCTCATGGTTAACTTCGGTGCGAACCGAACCATGGCGTGCGTGGCATCGGAATAATGGTCTAGGCGAATATAAAATGGATGCGAAGGGCTGTGGCACAGTTGTTCTGTGTTTATATACCCACAGCCCTTTGCACTCCGAACGTAATTGCCCCTACGGTTCAGTCTCAGGCAACAGCCAAATTGCGTGATTCTCAAATTTCTTTAGCGTCTATACGCCGCTTAGGACAATCTTTTTGGATGATCAACAAAAAATATATCGTGGGGATATTGAACGTTCCGCCGGTGAGCTTCCGCCAGCCCGGAGCCCTGATCCTGTGTCCGTCTTTGCGCGACAACGACACAGCACCTGGCGATCCGGAATAGGACATCACGGGAAGAGGCGGTAAAGAGAAACGGCCCATCGCCGCTCCAAGGGAGCGTCGATCAGAGCGGCCTCTGATCGGAAGCCTTCGGCTTTGGGCGGCAGATCAGTTGGGACTAACTTTTGTCCCCGAGGCGGATCGCAGGACAGGCTCTTGTTGCGGCGACCGACACAGGTTCGCCGTCTGAATGAGCCCGTGCCCGAAGGTTGTATCGCGGCCTGGCTTTCCGAGATCCAGCGTGGCGCGCTCCAGCGTTGCCCGGAGGCTGGCGGCATCCAGGTCAGGGTTGGCGGCGCGCAGGACAGCCGCACTCGCCGCGACGAACGGCACGGCGTAGGACGTGCCGCTCTTTACGGTGCCGCCGCGACCGGGCGCGGCCACCCACAGGTCCACCCCAGGAGCCGACAGGTCGACATATTCGCCGCGTGTCGCCCGCGAATAAACGCCGAGATTCCGGTCGACCGCGGTGACGGCGATAACCCCGGGATAGGCGGCAGGATAGGATGGCTCGGCGCCGGCGCCGTTGTTTCCCGCGGCCGCCACGATGACCATGCCTTTGGCCTGGGCGGACGCGATCGCGCTCTTCAGCACCTCGTTGGGCGGACCGGACAGGCTCATGTTGACCACGCGCACGTTGCGCTCTGCGAGGGCCTCGAGCGCCATGACCAGGGAGATCACGTCGGTTCGGTCCGCCGTTCCACCATCCCGGTAGAATGCGTCCACGGCAAGGATCTTGGCTTCGGGAAGGAGGCCAGGGGCGCTGCTGTCCCGTCGGCCGACCAGCAGGGCCGCCATGGCGGTGCCGTGATCGCGCTGCGAGGGGCTGCCACGGAGCTGGGCGCCAGGCAGGATGTCGATCGCCTGTCCCCGCAGGGCTTCGTGCTCGCGATCGATGCCCGTGTCGATGAGGCCGATGGCCGGAAGGGAGCCGCAACTGTCGGCGGCGGGCAGGTTCCAGCCGACCAACGACGCGGCCTCGCATCCGGGCCCGGCGCAGCCCTCGCCTTCATCCGTGTAGTAGAAATGGTCGAAATCGGACGCAGCCCTAGCGTCGACCAGGCGCACGGCGCGCTGCGCCTGGGCGAGGGACAATCCGCGAGGGGGGATGAGCCGGGCCACGCTGGCGATGGTGCCCTTCGTCCGCATGGCGACCCGGAAGCCTTGCGCGCTCAGCCGCGTCAGATCGCCTGGCGTGAGCCCGGCCGCCACGATGGAGCGCGGCGCCTGTCTTGGCTTCGGCAGGGAGGGCTCCGCGATCGCCGCGCTCGTCCCCCCGGCGGCCGGCTTCGCGCCGGCGCTCCTGACGTCCTTGGCGCCTTTGTCGTCCTTGCGGCTTTTGCTCGCCTGCGCCTTGGCGCCCTGTTCCGGGCGGGATGCTGCCGGCTTGGATGTGCGGCCTGGGGATCTTGCCTGGGATTTCGCCGCATCCTTCCGCGCGGGAGCGCTTACGGCCGGGCTGGTTGGAGCGGCCGCACGGGGGCGGACGCCGCCAAAAATAGAATCGAGCAGGGCCGGCAATCCGCCAACTGCCGTGGGAGCCGGGGGCTGACCGTTCCCGCGGGACTGTCCCCCGCCGTGAGACGGCGGAGACGACGAGTTCCCGTGGCCTGAACTCGCGTGTCCGCCGCGATCGTTTCCGTTCCCGTTGCCCTTGCCGCCTGCATTGCCGCCGCTGTTTCCGGGGCTGCCTCCATTCCCGTTGCCGTTGCCAGCATTGCCGCCGTTCCCTACGCCGCTGCCGCCAGATCCGTTTCCGCCGGCATTGCCGCTGTTGCCAGGGCTGCCGCTTCCGTTGCCGTGTCCGCCGCTGCTGCCAGGGTTGCCGTTGCCAGCGCCGTTGCCGTT
>DASQTM010000436.1:0-2206 GCA_035641875.1 Microvirga sp.
AGGCTGGCCCAGCTTATTCTCAACGGTGAGCCTGCGAACGGGAAACGGCACGATCCCCGGCCCCAGGGCGCTGCTGCCGAGCGGCAGGCCGGTTCTTTTACAAAAAATCGTGCTTTGTCAATACGATGCGGCCCGGCCTCAGGCTGGGCCCGCGCGATTCATGGTCTAGCCGCCGACCGGGGCCTCGGCCTGGAAAAGGCCGACCCGCATGTCCTTGGCCTCGTAGATCCGGCGACCATCGGCCTCGAGCCAGCCGTCGGCGATGCCGAGCACCAGCTTGGAGCGGAAGACGCGCTTGAGATCGACGCCGTAGACCACCTTCTTGACGGTGGGCAGCACCTGGTCGGAGAACTTCACCTCGCCGACGCCGAGCGCCCGGCCGCGGCCCGGGGAGCCGCCCCAGCCGAGGAAGAAGCCGGTCATCTGCCAGAGGGCATCGAGGCCGAGGCAACCCGGCATCACCGGGTCGCCCTTGAAGTGGCAGGAGAAGAACCAGAGGTCGGGCCTGACGTCGAGCTCTGCCCTGACCTGACCCTTGCCGTTGGCTCCGCCATCCTCGCCGATGGAGGTGATGCGGTCGAACATCAGCATGGGCGGCAGCGGCAGCTGCGCATTGCCGTGACCGAACAATTCTCCGCGCCCGCAGGCGAGAAGCTCTTCATAGTTAAAGCTGGACTGGCGGGCCATGCCGGGTGCCGATCCTTTCCCTAGGGTCTCAAAAGGGGCCTCAAGAAAGCCTCGGGGCCATGATGCGGCTCTGGTAGCACAGGCTTGGCCGTCCATCAAAGGGACCCGCGCCGGGATTCTTTGCGGCCTCAACCATCAATCGAAGAACCCTGCCAAGAACCCTGCTTTCCCATGAGGCATCCGGGGGCAGCCTTGCGGCAACCCTCTCGCTTTCTTATTATCGTGATGTTAGAAGCGCGCATTCGTCCATTCAGTTCCGTGACATGACCGATCCTTTGTCCGCCTACATCGCGTCCACCACCGCTCCGGCTCACCGGAAGGGCTGCCCCGTGTCCGAATTGCGGGACAAGCTGCGGCGCGTGGGCTTGCGCCCGACCCGTCAGCGCGTGTCCCTGGGTTGGCTTTTGTTCGGCAAGGGCGACCGGCACATCACGGCCGAAATGCTCTTCGATGAGGCCTCCCGCGCCCGTGTGCCGGTGTCTCTGGCGACCGTCTACAACACCCTGCACCAGTTCACGGAAGCGGGTCTCCTGCGCCAGCTCGCGGTGGACGGCGCCAAGTCCTATTTCGACACCAACCCCACCGAGCACCACCACTTCTTCCTGGAGGAAGAGGGCGAGCTCGTGGACATGCCTATCTCGGGCCTAAGCGTCGCCGACCTGCCCCAGCCGCCCGAGGGCATGGAAGTGGCGGGCGTCGAGGTGATCGTGCGCCTGCGCCGCAAGGGCGCTTAAGCCACCACGCTCGCATCACGAGAGCGGCTTCCGGCTTCCAGCGCATCGTGCGGACCCAGAGGGCCGCGTCAGCGAAAAGTGGCCCCGGTTTTCCGCATCAACGATGCGCCGCTTAAGGGATTGAGCATCGGATCGATCCCAAAAGTGCAAATCCACTTTTGGGATCGATGCTCCAGATGCCGCTCAGCCACAGCCTCGTCGCCCTTCTCGTCACGGCCATCTGGGGCCTGAGCTTCGTCGTCATCAAGCTCGGGGTCGGCACCACGCCGCCCTTGCTGCTGGCGGCGCTCCGCTTCCTCCTTGCCGCCATCCCGGCGGTCCTCTTCGTCCCGCGACCGAAGACCCGCTGGACGAACATCCTGGCCTACGGCTTCTTCCTCGGCGTTGCCCAGTTCGGCCTGCTCTTTGCCGCCATCGCGTTCGGCATGCCGGCGAGCCTCGCCTCCGTGGTGATGCAGGCGCAGGTTTTCTTCACGATCCTCATTGCCGCCGTCCTGATGAACGAGCGGCCCGGCCCGCATCAGGTCGTCGGCGGCCTTGTGGCCGGTTTCGGCCTCGTCCTCATCGCCTGGCCCCGGATGACCGGCGGGGGCGCCGGACCCTTCCTCATGACGGTGATCGCCGCCGCCTGCTGGGGCGTGGCCAACATCGTGTCCAAGCGGGCCGGCCGGGTCGACATGCTGGGCTACATCGTCTGGTCGAGCCTAGTCGCGCCGCTGCCGCTCTTGGGGCTGTCCCTGTGGCTCGATGGTCCGGATCAGGTGCTCGCCGCGCTGACCCGGATG
>DASQTM010000437.1:0-2402 GCA_035641875.1 Microvirga sp.
CTCCTGCACGGCCGGGCGCGCGATCACCCGCTCGGCGAGGGCGTTGAGGTTGGCGATGGAGCGCGGCGGACGGGGCATTCCCCGGCCCCAGCGCATCAGCATGAACAGAAACAGGTCCGCGGCCGAGAAGCGCTCGCCCAGAATCCAGGTCCGGCTGCCGAGCTGCTCGGAGATGACGTCGAACATGCGGTAGAGGCGCTGCTCCGTCGCCTGCTTGACGCTGGGGATCGCGGCCTCGTCCTTGACATGCTCATGGGGATAGAACCACGGGCGATACTCCGCCTGCGGGGTGTTGGAGAGGTGGATCATCCACTTGTAGAACTCGGCCCGCTCCCGCGTCCCCACCGAGGGAGCAAGGCCGGCTTCCGGGAACCTGTCAGCGAGATGCAACGCGATGGCGGCGGTCTCGAACAGAACGAGATCGCCGTCCACCAGCACCGGGATGCGCCCATTGGGGTTGAGCTTGAGGTAATCGGCGCTCTTCTGGCCGTTCTGAGCCCGGTCCACCAGGCGCAGCTCGAAGGGCGCTCCGATCTCCCGCAGCATCATGTGCGGCAGCAGGCTGGCGTTGCCAGGGTAGTAGTAGAGAGCAAGCATCGGGAAACACCTCGTCTGCCATGGTTCAAGGCTCCTGTAAGCCCCGCCCGGCCGCCCGTAAAGGCGCCCGGCGCCGCCATCCAGACCTTCCTTTCGCATTCCGCCGCTCTATCGTCATCAAAGCAACGGGAGGAAGCGCGCATGGCCGACAACGCGAGAGCCTTGATCGAGAGGGTTCAGGTCAAGCCGGGGGAGAAGATCAAGCTGAAGGAGCGGGATCCGCGGGACGGCTCGATGTTCGCCAACCAGGACGAGACGAAGGCTGCCACGGCCGCCCTGGCCAAGGACATCGACGCCCTGCAGGACCGGCTCTATTCGGAGGGCGCGCGCGCCCTCCTGGTGATCCTTCAGGGCACGGACACCTCCGGCAAGGACGGAACCATCCGCAGCGTGTTCAATGCGACCGGCCCCCTCGGCGTGTCGGTGACGGCCTTCGGGCCGCCCACCAGGACCGAACTGGCGCATGACTACCTCTGGCGCGTCCACGCCGCCTGTCCCCGGCGCGGCACCATCGGCATCTTCAACCGCTCCCATTACGAGGACGTGCTGATCGGCAAGGTGCGCAAGTTCGCCCCGGAGGAGGCCATCGAGCAGCGCTACGAGCAGATCAACGCCTTCGAGCGGCTGCTGTCCGAGAACGGCACCAAGGTTCTCAAGTTCATGCTGCACATCTCCAAGGACGAGCAGAAGGAGCGCCTGCAGCAGCGCCTCGCGGATCCCAAGAAGCACTGGAAGTTCAACCCGGGCGATCTCGACGACCGGCGGATGTGGGATGAATACCAGGAGGCCTATGAGACCATGCTGCACCGCTGCTCGACGCCCTGGGCTCCCTGGCACGTCGTTCCGGCCGACCGCAAATGGGTGCGCAACGCCGTCATCGCCGCCATCGTGAAGCAGACTCTCGAAGACATGGATCCGCAATATCCGCAGGTCTCATGGAAGCCCGACGCGTTTACCATCTCCTAGGCCGCCCGATGGCGCATCACTCCGACCTTGGTCGGAACCCCTTGCCGACGCGCGTTTTAAGCGCGACAATAACCTCATGAAAAGCATTCTCGTCCCGGTCGAAGACCACGGCATCGTCGAGCCCCAGCTGGAAGCGGCCCTCCACCTGGGTCGCATCTTCGAGAGCTACATCGAGGGCATCGCGATCACCCCCGATTATCCGGTGGTTCTGCCCGTCGACATCGCCATTGGGGTCCCCTCCCCAATCACCCCGGAGAACCGCCTCGAGATGTCCCGCGCCTGCCGCGAGCGTTTCGAGGCCTTCATGATCACCAAGGAGATCCAGCGCGCCTCCTCCGCCGCTGCCGGCCTGAGCTTCGGCTGGCGGCAGGACGGGCTGATGGAGGATACCTTTCTGGGAGCTTACGGGCGGGTGTTCGACATCACCGTGGTCGGGCGTCCCGACGGGTCCAATGGCCAAACGCGCCTCTCCACCGTCGAATCGGCCCTGTTCGACACGGGCCGCCCCGTGCTTATCGCCCCGCCGAGCCGGTTCCAGACCTTCGGCGAGACGGTCGTGATCGCCTGGAACCGCAGCACCGAGACGGCGCGCGCCGTTCTCGGAGCCATGCCGATCCTGGCCAAGGCCCGCCGCATCATCGTGCTCGAACTCGAGGATTGGGGCGTCGCCGGGCCGTCCGCGTCGGAACTGGTGCGCTCCTTGAGAATGCGCGACCTGCCCGCTGAGGCGATGGTGGCCGCCGACCCATCCAACCGGCCCGGAGAAGCGATCCTGTCCGAAGCCAAGGCGCTGGGCTGCGATCTCCTGGTGAAAGGGGCCTATACCCAGAGCCGTCTCC
>DASQTM010000438.1:0-3618 GCA_035641875.1 Microvirga sp.
GCCATGGCCGCGATGGTGAGCAGGGTCGTCGCCGGAAGAACGGCTTTGAGGATCACGTCCGGGATGAGGCCAAGCGAGCGCAGCAGCGCCAGGCCCAAGAAGCCGATGATGAACCAGGGCACGAGCCGATTGAGGGAAAGGCCCGGCCTTGCAGCCTGCGAGCGGCGTCCCGCCAGGATCGACAGGAGGATCACCACCGGGCCCAGCATCAGCACGCGCACGAGCTTCACCAGGGTGCCGATCTGCGCGCTTGCGATCCCCACCGGCAGGGTGGCGGCGAGCACCTGCGGCACCGCATAGACGGTGAGCCCCGCCAGCACCCCGTATTGGGTAAGCGTCAGGTCGAGGGCCGGCACCAGCAGGGGCAGGGCCAGCACCACGATCACGCCAAGGATCGCCGTGAACGCGATGGAGGAGGCCACATCCTCGGGCCTTGCCCCGATGACCGGGGCCACCGCCGCGATGGCCGAGTTGCCGCAGATGGAGTTGCCGCAGGCCACCAGAACCGCCATCCGCTTCGGCAGCCCCAAGAGTCGGCAGAGCCCGTAGCTTGCGCCGATGGCCACTGCGACCACCATGGCGATTCCCACGATGAGGCCGAGGCCCGCCTGCGCCACCGCCTGAAAGCTGATCGAGGCGCCGAGCAGCATCACGGCCAGTTCGAGCAGGGCTTTGGCGGAAAAGCCGATGCCGGGCATCCAGCGAGGGGCGGGCGTCCAGAGGGTGCGCAGGAGCGTACCAAGCAGGATCGCGATCACGAGGGCTTCGAGATAGGGCCGTCCGGTCCAATGCTCCTCGAGCGCCTGCAGGCCCATGGCCGCGAGCGACAGGGCGGCGCAGAGAGCCACGCCCGGGGCGAGCTGCGCGATGCGATTGCCATCCATGGAAAGAGAGTTGCCCCTGCGCCTGGTCGATGCTGACGGCTATGCCCAAGGCATCGGCGATGCAAGCCCGAAACGGGGCTTTGGGCGCTTAGGGAAGGGAAGGCTCCTCGATCACGCGCCAGTCCTGGCGCAGGGCCAGGGTCTTGCGGTCAATGACGATGAAGCAGCCGCCGCCCGGATGGGAGGGGCGGCTTTCCCGGCCGATGGCCACGTTCTGCAAGTGAGCGGTGAGCAGGCAGCCCACGCCCCCATGGGACACGATGACGATGTGGCCGGAGGTCCCGTCCTTCCGGGCGATGCGGCCGACCGCCTCGACCACGCGAGCCTGCGCGTCGATGGCTCGCTCCCAGCCGCGGATGCTCTCGTGCGGGCGGGCGAAGAACTCGTTCACCACCTGCCAGAATTCCGGCGGGGCGATATAGCCCGTCGCCGAGCGGTCGTTCTCGCCGAGATCCCTGTCGGTGCCGTAGGAGAGGCCGAGGCGCTCCGCCACGATGGCGGCTCCGTCCATGGCCTTGCGCTCCGTGCTGGCATAGACCGCCGTGACGCCTCTGCCGGCAAGACAATCGGCAAAGTTTTCCATCCGCCCACGCCCGATGGCGTTCAGGGGCCATTCGGGGACCGGGACGAGCGGATCGATAGCCACTTCCGGGTGGGTGACGAAGATGAGCGAAGGCATCGGGCCAAGCTAACGCCTGCGTCTTCCCCGCGTCGAGCTATCCCAACGGATAGGCCGCTTCCACCACATAGGGCCCGCCGCCCACCGAGTCCCGGGACGAGTACAGGACGAAACGGCGGACCGTGAAGGTCAGCCTTGGGAAGCGGCCCCGGGTGGCGAAGTAATCCGCCACGTCGATGGGCGAGGCGTCGCGCAGGCGCGCCAGGGTCACGTGCGGAATGAACTTCCGCCGTTCGGGGGCGAGGCCCACCTGGCGGATGAGCCGCTCCTGTTCCCCCTGCAGGTCGCTCAGTTCCCCGTTGCCCGAGGCGCGGGCGAAGACCGCGCGGGGCCTGTCGCCGCCGAAGGTGTCGAGACCCTCGATGGAGATGGTGAGCGGATTGCGCCGTCTCGCATCGGCCAGGAGCGAGCACACGTCGTCCGCCGTGCGATGATCGATGTCGCCGATGAAGCGCAGGGTCATGTGGTAATGTTCCGGGTCGATCCATCGGGCGCCGGGAAGGCCGCCCCGATAGGCCGAGAGGGCCAGGCCGATATCGGCTGGAATCTCGATGCCGGTGAACAGGCGTGGCATGGGGCACCTCCTGAGCCTGGCCGACTTGGACCCTGCAAGCATGGGGGCAGGCGGCCCGCCCTTGCAAGATGCGGATTCAGACGATCAACAGGGTGGTTTGTTCCGACTTGCTCGATGGCGCGTCATTCGGGGCATGCGGGTGGATTCCCTTCCTGGCGGGCTGACGCCCGCGACCGCTCCGCTCCGGCCGGTCCGGTCTGAAAGACCGGCGGAATGACACAAAGGTATCAGCTCAGGTGTCATCCCGCCGATCCTTTGGATCGGACCGGCGAGCCGAAGGCGAGGGAAGGGGATCCACGCTCAAGCGCCGCGCGAGCCCTCCTCCCCGCAAGGGGGGAAAAGGAGGCGTGGTTCCGCGCCATGGATTCCCCTCCGCTGCGCTTCGTCCGGGATGCTCGCTCACCCTCACGGGCAGGGATTGCAGTGCTCCACATGGATGGCGTTGATGCGCTTCTCCAGCTCCGGCGTGATCGTCACCTCGACGGAGGCGATGTCGGTCTTGAGCTGCTCCATCTTGGTCGCGCCGATGATGCTTGACGTGACGAAGGGGCGGGAGTTCACGAAGGCGAGGGCCATCTGGGCCGGATCGAGGTTGAACTCGCGGGCAAGCGCCAGATATTTGCGGATCGCGGCTTCGGCGGTCGGGTTCTCGTAGCGCTGGCTGCGGTTGAACAGGGTCGTGCGGGCCCCCGGCGGGCGGGCGCCGTCCAGGTACTTGCCCGTGAGAAAGCCCTGGGCCAGGGGCGAATAGGCCAGCAGGCTCACGGTCTCGCGCAGGCTCACCTCGGCCAGCGCCACCTCGTAGGTGCGGTTGAGAAGGCTGTAGGCGTTCTGGATCGACTGCACCCGGGCCATGCCCTTGGCCTCCGCATGCTTGAGGAAGGTCATGGCGCCCCAGGCGCTCTCGTTGGACAGGCCGAAATGGCGGATCTTCCCGGCCTTCACCAGGTCGGTCATGATCTCGACGGTCTCGGCGATCGGGTGGGAATCGCCCTCCTGGTGGCGGTAGATCGTCGGGTTCGAGCCCCAGGGCATGGGGCGGTCGGGCCAGTGGATCTGGTAGAGGTCGATGTAATCGGTCTGGAGCCGCTTCAGGCTCTTGTCGATCGCCTCCTCGATCTGGCGGCGGGAGAGCTCGGCCGGAGAACCGTCGTCCCGGAACCAGGTGTTTTCGGAGCGCCCCACCACCTTGGTGGCGAGGATCACCTTGTCGCGGGCGCCCCGCGCCTTGAACCAGGAGCCGATGATGCGCTCCGTCGACCCTTGCGTCTCCGCCCGCGGCGGAATCGAATAGAGCTCGGCCGTGTCGAAGAAGTTGACGCCCTGGTCGAGGGCGTAATCCATCTGCGCGTGCCCGTCGGCTTCGGTGTTCTGCTGGCCCCAGGTCATGGTGCCGAGGCAGATGAGGCTGACATTGAGGTCCGTGCGGCCGAGGCGGCGATATTCCATAGGTACAAGCTCCTCGCGGCGACATGATCCGC
>DASQTM010000439.1:0-2827 GCA_035641875.1 Microvirga sp.
TGGCCCTGGGCGCGGTCCTCTGGTTCTTCGTCCTCAAGTCGGGCATCCACGCGACCCTTGCGGGCGTGGCGCTCGCCCTGACCATCCCGCTCCAAGCCCATCCGAAGAAGACCAGGGCGGAGGATGCGCCCCTCCATCGGCTGGAGCATGCCCTCCACGGGTGGGTGGCCTTCGGCATCATCCCGATCTTCGGCTTCGCCAATGCGGGCGTGTCCCTGCAGGGGCTGACCCTCGATGCGCTCCTGAGCCCCCTGCCGCTTGGCATCGCCCTCGGCCTGTTCGTCGGCAAGCAGATCGGCGTCTATGCCTTTGCCTGGACGGCGGTGCGTCTCGGCTTCGCCGACATGCCGGCCGGCGCGACCTGGTCCCAATGCTATGGGGTCGCGCTCCTGTGCGGCATCGGCTTCACCATGAGCCTGTTCATCGGGGCGCTGGCCTTCCCGGGCCAGCCGGAGCTGGGCGACGCCACCAAGATCGGCGTGCTCATGGGCTCGGCCCTCTCGGCGCTCGCAGGCTGGCTCGTACTCAGCATCGCGCCGCGGGAGCGGCTTCAGTCCCGGGAGGCCAGCAGCATGTAATTGACTGCCGTATCCCCCGAGAGGGACCAGCTGTCCCGCAGGGGATTGTAGACCACGCCCCTGAGGTCGCTTAACGCAAGGCCCGCCCCTTCGATGGCGGAGGTCAGCTCGTCCGGGGTCACGAACCTGTCCCATTCGTGGGTGCCCTTGGGCAGCCAGCCCAGCACGTATTCCGCCCCCACGATGGCGAGCGCGAAGGAGCGCAGGGTCCGGTTGATGGTCGCCATGGCAAGGCAGCCGCCGGGCTTCACCGCCCCGGCGCAGGCCTTCACGAAGGCCTGCACGTCAGCCACGTGCTCCACCACCTCCATGGCAAGCACCATGTCGAAGGCCTCACCCCTGGCGGCCACGGCCTCCACGGTCTCGTTGCGGTAATCCACGGGCACCCCGGCCCGCTCCGCATGGAGCCTGGCGACGGAGACGTTGGTGGGGGCGGGATCGAGCCCCGTCACCGTGGCCCCGAGCCGGGCGAGCGGCTCCGAGAGCACGCCCCCGCCGCAGCCCACATCCAGGATCGCGAGGCCTTCGAGCGAGCGGGCGGAGCGCGGGTCGCGCCCGAACCGGCGGCAGGTCTCGTCGCGGATATAGGCCAGCCGGACCGGGTTGAACCGGTGCAGGACCTTCATGGGCCCGTTCGGGTCCCACCAGGTCTCGGCGATCCCCTCGAAGCGGGCGACCTCGGCCGGGTCGATGGTAGAGGCGCCATCGGTCATGAAAAGGCGATTCCCTTAGACGAAGAAACGATTCCGTGCGTTGACAGGGCGCAGCCCTGCCGTCATGTATACGCGCCTTTTCGCGGTCGCGGGGGCAAAATTCAGTCCTGATCCTTAACGGCCCTCCTCGCCCATGCCCCGTCTCGTCATGAAGTTCGGCGGTACGTCCGTCGCCACGGTAGAGCGCATCCGCAATGTGGCGCGGCACGTCAAACGCGAGGTCGAGGCCGGCTACGACGTGGCCGTGGTGGTGTCCGCCATGTCGGGCAAGACCAACGAGCTCGTCGGCTGGGTCAAGGAGGCGTCCGCCCTCTACGACTCGAAGGAATACGACGTGGTCGTCGCCTCCGGCGAGCAGGTGACCTCCGGCCTTCTCGCCATTGCGCTTCAGGAAATGGGGCTCAAGGCCCGCTCCTGGCAGGGCTGGCAGATCCCGATCCAGACCTCGGACGCCCATGGCTCGGCGCGGATCGCCGCCATCGACGGCACGGGCATCATCGACGGCTTCACCCGGGATGGGGAAGTCGCTGTGGTGTCCGGCTTCCAGGGCATGCACCAGCCGTCCCGGCGCATCACGACGCTGGGCCGCGGCGGCTCGGACACCAGCGCCGTGGCGCTCGCCGCCGCCATCCAGGCGGAGCGCTGCGACATCTATACGGACGTGGACGGGGTCTACACCACCGATCCGAGGATCGTGTCCAAGGCCCGCCGCCTGGACCGGGTTTCCTACGAGGAGATGCTGGAAATGGCCTCCCTGGGGGCCAAGGTGCTCCAGGTGCGCTCGGTGGAGCTCGCCATGATGCACCGGGTCCCGACCTATGTGCGCTCCAGCTTCGACGATCCCGCCGACCCCAAGCTCGGCACCCTCATCTGCGACGAGGAAGACATCATGGAACAACAGGTTGTCACGGGCATCGCCTATTCCCGGGACGAGGCCCAGATCACGCTCCGCAACGTGGCGGACAAGCCCGGCGTCGCCGCCTCGATCTTTGTGCCCCTGGCCGAGGCCAACATCAACGTGGACATGATCATCCAGGTGGTGTCCGACAACACCACCACCACGGATCTGACCTTCACGGTGCCGGCCGCCGATTACGAGCGCGCCTGCGCCGTTCTCAACGCCCACAAGCGCGACATCGAGTTCAGGGATCTCCAGGGGGCCACCGACGTTGTGAAGGTCTCGGCCATCGGCGTGGGCATGCGCAGCCATGCGGGCGTGGCGGCCAAGGCCTTCAAGGCGCTGGCCGACAAGGGCATCAATATCCGGGCCATCACCACCTCGGAAATTAAATTCTCGGTTCTCATCGACTCCGCCTATACGGAGCTTGCCGTTCGCACGCTCCACTCGTTATACGGCCTTGATAAAGCCTGATTGACGGCAGGTCAGTGGGGCTGCGACACTTGATTTGAACGCCGCCGGCTCAGCCTTGTCGGCCAAGAAGGACGGGAACTGGTAAGCTCATGCCTAGCGCTCCCGGCGGTCCGCGCCTTCTGCTGCGCCGCCTCCGCGAGGTCATGGCGGAGCCGGTCGGTGCG
>DASQTM010000440.1:0-2297 GCA_035641875.1 Microvirga sp.
CACGCGCCAGGATGTCGACGATTACGACGCCGTCTGTGACCATCTCCTGGTCATCGATCACGAGGCCTCATCGGAGCCGCAGGTTGTTGGTACCTATCGTCTTCTGCGCCAGGAGGTGGCGGAGGGAAGCCTGGGCTTCTACACGGCGGGCGAATACGACATCGCTCCCCTGATCGACACCCATCCGAGCCTGCGTTTCCTGGAGCTTGGACGCTCCTGCGTGCTCAAGCCCTATCGCAACAAGCGCACGGTGGAATTGCTGTGGCACGGGATCTGGACCTACGTGCTCCACCACCGGATCGACGTGATGATCGGCTGCGCCAGCCTGGAGGGCACCGATCCGAAGAAACTCGCGCTTCCCCTGAGCTTCCTGCACCACTACGCCGCCGCGCCCGCCGAATGGCAGGCCCGGGCGCTGCCTCACCGCTACACCGCCATGGACCTGCTGCCGAAGGAGGCGGTCGATCCCCGGGCGGCCCTGCATGAACTGCCGCCCCTGATCAAAGGCTATCTGCGCCTCGGCGCCGCCTTCGGGGCCGGCGCGGTGATCGACCGGCAGTTCGGCACCACGGACGTGCTCGTGATCCTGCCGGTCTCCGCCATCAACCCGCGCTACATCGACCATTTCGGCCCGGCCGCCAACCGTCACGCGGCCTGAGGCCTCAGGCCGCCTCGGCCCGCAGCGCGCGGCTCCATTCCCCCCGCACATCCTCGTCCGCCTCCCGCTCCAGCCGGCCCCGAGCATGGGCGGCAACGGCTTCCGGCGGAAGCAATCGGGCCAGGGCCCAGACCGCCATGGCGCGCACCAGCGGCGAAGGATCGTCGAGCAGGCGCAGGGCCTCCTCGGCGAGGCCCGGATCCCCCGAATTGCCGATGGCGATGAGCACGTTGCGGATGAAGCGGTCGCGCCCCGTGCGCTTGATCGGGGTGCCGGCAAACTTCGTCCGGAAGGCCGGATCATCGAGCCGGGCAAGCTCCTTCAGGGGGAGCGCGGCCAGGTCGTCCCGCTGCATCAGCCGCGCCTCGCGCCCGGCCTGGGCGAACTTGTTCCAGGGGCAGACCGCCAGGCAGTCGTCGCAGCCGAAGATCCGGTTGCCGATGCCGGGGCGCAGCTCCGCCGGGACATGCCCCTTGTGCTCGATGGTCAGGTACGAGATGCAGCGGCGGGCGTCGAGCTGATAGGGAGCCGGAAAGGCATCTGTCGGGCACACTTCGAGGCACCGCCGGCAGGAGCCGCAATGGTCCCGTTCGGGAGGGTCCGCCGGCAGCTCCGCCGTGGTGAAGATCGCGCCCAGGAACAGCCAGTTGCCGAACTCGCGCGACACGATCACCGTGTGCTTGCCCTGCCAGCCGAGGCCCGCGGCCTCAGCCAGGGGCTTTTCCATCACCGGGGCCGTGTCGACGAACACCTTCACGTCCGATCCGGCCCGGGCGGCCAGGAAGCCCGCCGCCTCCTTGAGCTTGCCTTTGATCACGTCGTGGTAGTCGCGGTTGCGGGCATAGACCGAGATAGAGCCGCGGTCCTTCAGGGGGAGCGTCGCCAGGGGGTCTTCGGCGGGGCCGTAGTTCAACCCGAGCAGGATGACGCTGCGCACCTCGGGCCACAGGGCGCGAGGATCGGAGCGGCGCTCGGCCGTCTCCTGCATCCATTCCATCGAACCATGGCGGCCCGCCTCGAGCCACGCCGCAAGGCGCTCCGGCGCGAGAGGAATGGAATCGGGGCCGGCGATCCGGACGATGTCGAAGCCGAGCTGCCCGGCGCGCTCCACGAGGGCGCGCTTGAGCGCCTCACGGTCTAAAAGTCGAGGTTGTCGTAATGCTCCGCCGGCGCCATCCCCGGCACCCGGTCCGCCAGGAGCGCGCGGAAGGACGGCCGGGATTTGATCCTGGCGTACCAGAGCCTCGCTGTTTCGTCCTCGTCCCATGGCACGTCGCCGAGATAATCCACCACCGAGAAATGGGCCGCCGCCGCCAGATCCGCATAGGTCATCTGGTCGCCCGCCAGCCAATTCCGCTTTGCAATCAGGAAGCCGACATATTTCAGATGGTATCGCACATTGGTCCGGGCCGCGCGAATCGCGCTCATGTCCGGCGGACCGCCGCCTGCATCCGACCGTATGAACCGCTTGTAGATCTTTTCCGTGGCAAGGTAGTCGGACACCTCGTCGTGGAACTTCACCAGGAACCAGTCGAGCAGGCGGCGCACCTCCACCCTCTGTACCACGTCCTGCGGCAACAGGCGCCTGTCCCTGAACTCGTCTCCGCGCGTCTCGTCGAGGTATTCGGCGATGATCCGC
>DASQTM010000441.1:0-11967 GCA_035641875.1 Microvirga sp.
TGCTCACGGCCGATGCGCTCATGAACCTCACTCCTTGGGATTACTGGGGAGATGGCGGCAAGACTCCGAAAGGCAAGACGGAACGCATGGTCGAGTTGATCGAGGGCGTACTCGGAACGCGACAGGTTGGCTCATTAGCCCCCAAGCCCGATCATCCTGGTGCGATCCATCTCTACATCCACGCTGTCGAGGCTTCCGAGCACCCGGAGAAGGCGGCTCCCCACGCCGCGCGTCTGGCTGAATTGATGCCTGGCGCTGGGCACCTGGTGCATATGCCGAGTCATATCTGGTATCGCCTGGGCCGCTGGCGCGAGAGCCTCGACGCCAACGTGCGCGCCGCTGCAGCGGACGAGTCACTTCTGGGGCAGGGCGGGGCAAGCCTGCTCTACTCAGAGGGCTATTACGCGCACAACGTTCACTTCGTCATGGTGTCTGCCCTGATGGGAGGCGACGGTCGCACAGCGGTGGATGCGGCGCAGAAGCTCGCCGGCATCGTCTCCGATCGCACCAAGCGCGAGGTGCCGTGGACCCAGCCGATTGCGGCTGCGCCCTACAATGCCCATGCGCGGTTCTCGAAGCCGGAAGATGTGCTGGCCCTGCCGGAGCCAAGCGCCGGATTTCCTCTCGTTCGCGGGGCTTGGCACTATGCGCGCGGCGTGGCGCTCGTTCGTCTTGGGCGGGTGGACGAGGCGCGCCAGGAGATGGCCGCTATCGACCAGCTGGCGAAGACCCCTGAGATCGAGGCATTGCCTGCTTCAGGTGTGCCTGGGCCTGCTGTCCTGACCATCGCCATGCAGGAGATCGAAGCGCGCATCGCGCAGGCGGCGGGCGACCATGCTCGAGCCGCCACCCTGTTTGCGGAGGCTGCCAATATCCAGGATCAACTGCCCTATATGGAGCCGCCCTTCTGGTATTATCCGGTGCACCAGTCCCTCGGCGCAGCGCTGCTGGCACAGGGCAAGCCGCAGGAGGCGGAGAAGGCTTTCCGCGAGGCGCTCCATCGTTCGCCCAACAACGGCTGGGCCGCTGCGGGGTTGTTGCGCGCCTTGGAAGCGCAGGGCAATGCGGGTGGAGTCGAGGAGGCTCGGACGCTGATGCAGAAAAACTGGTTCGGCGATGCCACGCCGCCGCTTGAGCAACTATGACCTTCACGGGAAGGCATGATCCCGGCCGTGCTCCGGGATCATGCCACGCCTATCTTCCTGGCGTGCCAGAGCCAGATCGGGAGAGTGCCGGAACGACCGCGGATCGAGGTCTGCAGCGTTCCGGCCAGGGCGCCGGAATCGAAAACGGAGCACGCCTCTCCTGCCGCACGGAAGAGATCGTCGCTCAAGGCGACATCCGCATGGTGAGAGGCGGCCACTTCCATCAGGCGGCTTGCCACATTGACCGTATCGCCGATGGCCGTGATGTGCTGGTGACTGTCGCCGCCGAGGCGGGATGCGCTGATCGGCCCATAATGCGCCCCGATCTTGTAGCCGATGCGGGATGAAATCGCTTCAGGCAACGAAGCGAGCCATCCCTGCATGCGGGCGCACAGCGCAACGCAGGCCTCGACCGCGTGGCAGGCATCCTCGGGAACGGGATCGGGCAGCCCGAAGATGATCATGGCCCCATCGCCCATGAAGCTGGCGACGAGCCCGTGGCGGCGCACGGCTTCCTCGTCCACGAGCGCATGGAAACCCTTTAGAACCTCCCGCGTATCGTCGGGGCTCAGGGTCTCGCTCAAGCCCGTGAAGCCCGACAGGTCGATGAAGACCAAGGCTGCCTGCTGTTTGACGGGTTGCGCCAGAAAGTCCGGGTCCTCGGCCAATCGCTGGGCGAGGCCGGCCGGCTGGAAATGCCGCAAGGTGCTGCTTTCTTCGGCGAACCGGTCCGCCCGCTGCCTGTCGAACCAGAGCCGCGCCGCGCCGAACAGAATGGCCGGCGGCGCGGCCGCAAGGATCGGGAGAGACGCGCTGAGCCAGACGCCATAGGTGAACGCCAGGGTCGTCAGCCCGATCCAGAGCAACGCCACGAGGGCGATGAACGCGAAGCCCAGCGTACTGCGATGCCAGGCGAGGAACAGCACGAGGAGAACAGGCAGAATGAGCGCCACGGCGGCATCCGCGAGGCGGACGCGTCCATCGCGCACCAGCCCATCCCCGGTCGCCAGATGCGCGACGGCGGTAGCCATCACCTCGACCCCTGGGAAGATGGGGTCGAAAGGCGTCGGGAAGACATCGCCGCCCCCGGCGACCACGGTCCCGACGAGAAGGATCTTGCCGCGCACCGCGTTCTCATCGAACCTGTTCTTGAGGACGTCGCTGGCGCTGATTGTGCGGATTGTGCCCCGCGGGCCATAGAAGCGGAGCGGGAGCGAATACCCGCGATCCGTGCCGAGCGGCTGAGCGTCGAGGATAACCTGCCCGGGACTGATCACGGGGTCGCGATTGAAGCTGATGGAAGCCGCCCGCAGGGGGAAGGACGGGATCAGCCGGTCGCCCGAACGTAAGAGCAAGGGAACATGGCGCGGGACGCCGGACGGATCGGTTGTGACATTGACCACGCCTACGGCCGCAACCTCGCTCAAGGACTTGAGCGGCAGGAGCACATTGCCCGAGGACGGGACCTCTTCGAGCGCGTTGCCGGCTGAAGCGGAGACCGTCTGGGTGGAACGATCGAAGATGCCGGCTGCTGCGATGAGGCTTGGTGTCTTGCCAAGGGCAGCCACGAGAGCCTCATCGCCGTCCGGGTGACCTGGATCGACGAACAGAAGGTCGATCGCAATCACCTTTGGCTTGAGAGACCCAAGACGGTCGATGATCTGCGCGACCGTGGCCCGCGGCAGCGGATAAGCGCCGGCCTCCTGCACAATTTGATCATCGATGGCGATGATCGTGATGGAATCGGGGGCAGGCCGCGGGCCTTGGATCAGGAAGCGCAAATCCGCCAGGGGAGCCTCGATTCGATCGAGGAACGGGATGTTGCCGCGCCAATGGGAAAAGGCAAGGCTGCCGCCCCACAGGCCAGCCAGACAGGCAGCCAGCAGGGTGATGATGTGGCGACGGCCCTGCATCACTGCATCTGAAGCCCGAAGCGACCCAGCAGGGCGTTGACGCGGGGCCTGGGCCAGCGTTTGACGATCAGGGCCGCTCTGTCGCCTGCCTCCACGTCCACGCCTTCACCAGGACCGAGATTCACCTCCCTGCGGGCATTGGCGCGCCGCACGGCCACACGACCGTTGAGCACGAAGACCGAGGTCTTGCCGCCAGAGACGTCCACGGCCCACCGGGTGCCGCGCACGGCCGCGATGGCCTGCGGCGTCAGAACCTGGAAGCCGCGCCTGCCGGAGCGGGCCTGTACATCCACAAGGAGGGCGCGGCTGCGGAGGGTCGCCGCATCGGGCTGGCCATCCTGGTTGCGGTCGAGGAGCGTATAATCAGCGCCCTCGTCCGCCTCAATGGTCACGCCGTCCCGGCAACGGAGCACCTGCCGCGCAGGCGAGCCTGCGGGCTGCAAGCGGCAGCCTACCTCTTGCGCCTGGGCGTCAATTCCGAACGAAGAGCTCGCAAGAATGATGAGGATCGCGCATTTCGTGAGGGAGCATGCGACAGGATCGGGCAGGCTATACGACATGATACATCCTCGGTGTGCTCGCCGGCGGCCGCATCATAGCCGCTCGGGTTCACCTGTTACAGGATGCCGGTCAGGTATTCTGGATCATTCCGCACATCGGTCTCTCGACGGGCCGCCCCTTGGCGGACGACGTCAGGGCGGGGCCAGGCCATAGGCTTCGGCCATGCTGCGAATGTCCTCCAGCTTCCCGGAAAGGGACGACCAGTCGTTGGAAGCCGCAATCGGCGCCCAGAGCGCCTCGACCTCGTCGATGAGCATCGTGCAGGGGGTTGGGCGCGTGAAATAGGGGTGATCGAGCCGGATTCCCGCCTCAGGAGCATAGCCCCCGAGAGCCGCAAGAACGGGCTCGAAGGCCGGGTCGGCGTAGAGGCTCGCGGAGGGGCCCCGCTGCGCCCGTTTGGCGCTCAGGAGGCCGCCGTACCAGTCGAAGAAGGCTTGCTCGAACGGCGCTTTGGTCTCGTGGAGGAAGGTCCAGAACTCCTTGGCTAGAGCGCCATCCCGCTCATATCCCAGAGGTTGCAGGCCGAGCCGGCGCAGGATCGCCCCTGCGAATTCCCGGTGAAGGGAGGGCTCGAAGGCGGCGAGCGCTTTCTCAAGCTCCTCCTGAGGGGCGAGGGGGAGCAGGCATTCGGCCAGCCTGAACAGGTTCCACAGCAGCGCGTCCGGCTGGCGGCCGAAGGCATAGAGGCCCGTCTGGTCGAAATAGGCCGCCGTGAAGGCCGGGTCGTAATGGGGTAGGAAGCGCCAGGGACCGTAGTCGAAGCTCTCCCCTGTGACGTTGATGTTGTCGGTGTTGAGCACCCCATGGACGAAGCCCGCCGCCATCCACTGCGCGCCCATGCGGGCAACGCGGCGGCAGACCTCTTCGAGAAAGGCCGTCGCCCGCGCAGGGGTGTCGTCGCGCCAGACATCCGGCATGTAGGTGCGGATCGTATGGTCGAGCAGCTTCAGGATGTTGTCGCTCTGGTCCAGGGCAAGTAAGCGCTGGAAGGTTCCGATGCGGATATGCGAGTGGCTCAGGCGCACGAGCACGGAGGCGCGGGTGGGCGAGGGCTCGTCGTTGCGCTCCAGCTCCTCGCCGGTTTCGATCAGGCTGAAGGTCTTCGACGTGTTGACCCCAAGCGCCTCCAGCATTTCCGTGGCCAGCACCTCCCGGACGCCGCCTTTCAGGGTCAGGCGCCCGTCCGCGTGGCGCGACCACGGGGTCTGGCCGCTTCCCTTGGTGGCCAGATCGAGGAGCCTGCCGTCCTCCCCATCGTGAACCTGCGCGAACAGAAACCCGCGGCCGTCGCCGAGATAGGGGTTGTAGGTTCTGAACTGGTGGCCGTGATAGCGCAGGGCGAGGGGCTGGTCGAAGCTTCCTTCGAGGGGTTCGAAGCGTCCGAAACGGCGGATCCACTCCTCGTCGGAGAGGCTGTCGAGGCCAACCCGCTCGGCCCAGCGCTGGTTTCGGTAGCGCAGGATGTGGTTCGGGAAGGCGGCCGGCCTGACAGGGTCATAGAAATCCGGGCCCAGCTCCTGGTGGCGGGTCGATGCTCGGTAGGAGGCGGAGTAGGGCATCAGGACGGCATCCGGTGGACTTTCTGGTCAATCCCGGCGGGGCGGAAATGTTCAGACCGCCGGTCCTGGCGACGGTTGGCGGTTCCGCCCGCATATGCCAACGATCTTCCACTGAAACATCAGGGAATCGCCAACCGGCCTTCCAAGGCGGTCAGGAACGCCTGGGCGCGATGGACGACGTCACCGGGACGTCGATCAGGTCCGTGTCCGGCACCAGGTCGATCCGGGGCGTGTCGAGGCCGTAAACGTCGTTGCGGAAATGAGCCGTCCCGTCCGGGGTGGCGTATCCGGTCAGATACACCCAGGCCACGGGCACCGGCTTGTCCAGGCGGATGTCCTGGCGCGCCGTGGTGGCGATGGCCGCGTCGATCTCCGGCTTGGTCCACGGTCCCTTGGGACCGGCGGTTCCGTGCAGGAGCCATTCGACGAAGCTGCCCACATCCGCCACCCGGACGCAGCCCGAGGAGTGGAAGCGCACATCCTGCGCGAAGAGCCGCTTCTTGGGGGTGTCGTGCATGTAGACCGCGTGCTTGTTGGGCATGTCGATGCGGATCTGGCCGAGGGAATTGATCTCGCCCGGGTCCTGCCGCAGGGTGTAGTTCACCGCCTTCTCGGTGGACCAGTCGAGCGTCTGCGGGTCCACCTCCTGGCCTTTGCCGTCGAAGATGCGGATCTTCATCTTGGCGAGGTAGGCCGGGTCCTTGCGCACATGGGGGATGATGTCCTTGCGGATCAGGGAGACCGGCACGGTCCAGGTCGGGTTGAGGTTGACGGCGGTGATGCGGGTTTCGACCGCGGGCGAGGCGCGGTCCGCCTTGCCCACCACCGCCACGTAGCGGCGCGCCACCTGCCCGCCCTCGACGGCCTCCACGGTGGCGGAGGGGATGTTCACCACCACGTAGCGCTCGCCGAACGGAAAGGCGGAGCCCGCCAGGCGCTGGGCCGATGCGGTCAGCTGCCGGTGTCGGGTGGAGGCGGGCACGTTGAGCGCCTCCAGGGTCTTGGCGCGCACCGCGCCGGATTCGGACAGCCCGTGCCGGGCCTGGAAGCGCTTGACGGCGGCCGTCACTTCGGCGTCGTAGACCGCGCCGCCGGCGAGGGGGGCGGGGAGGTCGCCCTCGACAGCGAGCCGCTGCCTGAGGGCCGAGACGAGCGGCCCGCTGTCGCCCGCCTTCAGGATCGTTCCCTCCGGCAGGACGGGCCATCCTCCCGCCTCCGCCAGGCGCTTGTACTGCCAGGCCGCCCGCATGGTGTTGATGAAGGTGCTCGCGTCCAGGGTCGGACGGGGATCCTGCGAGATGGCCACCGGCAGAACCGGGGCGGGCGGAATCGGCTTCGCGTCGGGCGCTGGCGCCGACGGGAGCGGGGCTGCGGCAGGCTTCTCGGAGGGGGCGGGCGCGGCCTGGGCGAGGCTCTGCCGGATGGCCGGGCGCGGCGGCGGCGGAGCGCCGGCCGATGCCTGCGCTTGTCCGCCCGGTGCGCGCGTCGCGGGAGCGTCCAAGGCTGCCGCCGCGCCGGTCAGGGCGGCGCAGGAGAGAAGGGCCAGCCCAAGGCTAAGGGAGAAGCGTGTCGTGTTACCATACGTCATGATCCGAGTATGGTTGACGAAGGTTGATAAAACGCTGCCTGCAAGGGATCTCGAGCGCCCGCGCGGCCTTGCGGGATCGGGGGCCTGCCGGAAGCGCCGGAGCTTGCGCGGACATGACGCAGACTTCGTCTGCTCCTCAGGATGAGGTTTTCGAGACGGTGCTTCGCACCTCCTCAGAGTCTGGCCGATAAAGGGCAGGCAGCGCTCCTCCCCCGCCATCTCAGGCTTGCCTGAGTTGGGCTTTCTCTTGCGCCATTCGGGAACGCCCGACTTGCGGGGGGAGGAGATGGAGGCGGGGGTGTGAGCGAGTGCCTATGAAGGTCCGGCGCAAACACCCCCACCCGGCGCTTCGCGCTCACCTCCTCACAAGGGACAAGGGGCGCCACATCTTGACGAGCCAGCCTCTCAGGATGAGGTGGTTCGTGAATGGCCCCGAGCCATCCGGGACCTCTTGTCGCCTGCAACCGGTAAACGGCGCCGACGTTGACCCCACCCGCCCCATCCCTAGCCCAAGAGCACCGCATGGACGCCACCTCCGCCCTTCCGCAGGACACCCGGCGGGTCGATCTCACCCTCGCCCGCTCCATCGGACTGCATGCGGTGCGGCTGATCGAATGGGCGCGGGAGGCCGGCCCCGCCGGGCTGATCCATGTGGCGGAAGAGGAGCGCCGCGCCGAGCGGCTGGCGCAGGCCCTGAAGGGGTTGGCTCCCGATCTGGAGGTCCTTCTCCTGCCGCCCTGGGACTGCCTGCCCTACGACAGCGCGTCCCCGTCGCGGGAGGCGATGGGACAGCGCGCCTCCGCGTTGCGCCGCATGGCGGAGAAGGGCAGGGCTCCCCGCCTGCTGATCGCGAGCGCCGCCGCCATCGTCCAGCGGGTTCCGCCGCGGGAGACCTGGAAGGATGCGGTCCATGGCCTCAGGGCCGGCGAAGCCTTCTCGCAAGAAGACCTGGAGGCCTATCTGCGGCGGACGGGCTATGTGCTGGACGAGCGGGTCGACGAGCCCGGGGAGGCGGCGATCCGGGGACAGGTGCTCGACCTCTTCCCGGCCAACAGCCCCTCGCCCTACCGGGCCGAGCACGACGGGGCATCCATCCTTTCCATCCGCCGCTACGATCCGGTTTCCCAGCGCACGGAAGCGGAGGTCGAAACCCTCGTGCTGGAGCCTGCCTCCGAAATCGTCCTTGGCGAAACCTCCAAGAGCGAGGAACCGCCGGAGCGCGTCCCCGGGATGGAGCACCGCCTGCCGGAATTCTACCCCCGTCTCGACACGGTCTTCGACTACTGGCCCGACGCCGCAATCGTGATCGACGCAAGGGCCGAGGAGCGGCGCGAGATCGCCATGGGGCAGGTGGCCGACGCCCATGAGAGCCGCGTCAGGCTGCGCGCCGCGAGCGGCGGCGCGTCCGCCCCCTCGCCGGAACGATTATTCATCGGCGAGGCCGAGTGGCGCAGTGTCCTGGACCAGCGCCGGCTGACGATGATCCGGGCCCCGTCGCAGGAGGATGCCGGGCTGGGCGCGGTGCCGCGCTTCGCGGGCCTTGCACGTCCCGCGCGGGCGCTGGCGGAGTTCGTGGAGGCGCAGACGAAGGCCGGCCGGAAACTCGTACTGGCTGCAGCGACCAAGCAGGATCTCGGCCGGATGAGACGCAGGGTGCAGCCCTTGCAGGCGACGCCCGAGCCGGTGAAGAGCTGGGACGAGGTTCTCGAAGGCAAAAGGGGAGCCTGGTTCATGCTCCAAGCCGAGTTCAAGAGCGGCTTCATCGACGGGCGCGACGGGATCGCCGTCATCGCGGCCTCCGATCTGCTGGGCAGCCGGACGGGCGGCGACGGGGCGCGGGAGAGCCATTCCGCCTCCCTGCCGTTCATGGAAACGGGTTTTCGCATCGGCGATGCGGTGATCCACATGGACCACGGCGTCGGCATCCTGCAAGGGATCGAGACGCTCGCCATCGAGGGCACCGGAGCGGGCGACACGATCCGGCTCGCCTATGCGGACGACGCCAAGCTGATGCTGCCGGTCACCGAGATCGGGCAGGTCTGGCGCTACGGCGCCTCCGCGGAGGCCCTGAGCCCGGACAGGCTGAACGGCGGCACATGGCTCGCCCGGCGCGCCAGGATCGAGGCCGATCTCCAGGAGACCGCGAAACGCCTGACGCAACTGGTCGAGGCCCGCCGGGCGAGGAGGCTGGAGCCGATCGTTCCCCCGGGCGGCCCCTATGAACGGTTCGTCGCCCGCTTTCCCTTCATCGAGACGCCGGATCAGCTGCGGGGCATCGAGGATGTTCTGACCGATCTCGCCTCGGAGCGGCCCATGGACCGGCTGGTCTGCGGCGATGTGGGTTTCGGCAAGACGGAGGTGGCCCTGCGCGCCGCCGCCGCCGCGGCTCTGGCGGGGCGGCAGGTGGCGGTGGTCGCGCCCACCACGGTGCTGGCCCGCCAGCACCTGAGAACCTTCCAGCGGCGCTTCGCCGGCCTCGGGGTCGAGGTGGCGCATCTCTCCCGCCTCGTCGGCCCTGCGGAGGCCAGGGCCGTGAAGAAGGGGCTGGCGGACGGAACGATCCGGGTCGTGGTCGGAACCCATGCGCTCGCGGGCAAGGGAGTCGCGTTCAAGGATCTCGGCCTCCTGGTGATCGACGAGGAGCAGCGTTTCGGCGTCGCCCACAAGAAAAAGCTCCGCCACATGGCTGAGGGCGGGCATGTGCTGACGCTCACCGCAACGCCGATCCCGCGCACCCTCCAGGCGGCGCTCGTGGGATTGCAGGAGCTCAGCATCATCGCCACGCCCCCGGCGCGCCGCCAGCCGATCCGCACGTTCCTCACGCCGTTCGATCCGGCGAGCGTTCGCGAAGCCCTCCTGCGGGAACGGCGGCGCGGCGGCCAGAGCTTCGTGGTGTGCTCCCGGGTCGAGGACATTGGGCCCATGCGCGAGCGGCTGGCCGGGATCGCGCCGGAGCTGGACGTCCTGGTGGCGCACGGGCAGATGCCGCCCGCGGAGGCGGACGACGCCATGGTGCGGTTCGCGGACGGAGAGGGGGATGTGCTGCTCGCCACCAACATCATCGAGAGCGGCCTGGACATCCCCCGCGCCAACACCATGCTGGTGTGGCGCGCCGACCGCTTCGGCTTGGCGCAGCTTCATCAGCTCCGCGGGCGTGTCGGACGGGGCCGCGTCCGCGGGACCGCCTATCTGCTCACCGAAGCGGGCGAGACCCTGCCGCCCGCCACGGAGAAGCGCCTGCGGACCCTGGAGGCCCTGGACCGGCTCGGCGCCGGCTTCGCCATCAGCGCAGGGGATCTCGACCTGCGCGGCGCAGGCGAGCTTCTCGGCGAGGAGCAGGCCGGACACGTGAAGCTCATCGGGCCGGACCTCTACCGGCACATGCTGCAACGGGCCCTGCGCGGCGAGGGGCCGGAGGACGAGTGGAGTCCGGAGCTCAATCTCGGCCTCGCGGGCCTGATCCCGGAGGACTACGTGAACGAGCCCGAGACGCGCATCAACCTCTATGCCCGCCTGGCGCGGCTCGATGGGGACGAGACCGTCGCCGATCTCGGGGTCGAGATCGAGGATCGCTTCGGCGCCATGCCGCAGCCGATGCGAAACCTGCTCAACCTTACGTATGTGAAGCAGCTATGCCTTCGCTTGGGCATCGCCCGCATCGACGCCGGACCGCAGGCCATCGCCCTAACCTTTCGGCCGGGAGCGGTGGACAGCCTGCCGTTGCAGTCCATAATGGCTGAGTCGGACGGCGAACTCCGGTGGAGCGGCGAGCGCCTCATCCTAGCCCGGGCCGAGGAGGGGGCCGAAGAGCGCCAGAGGCACATCATCGCCCTGTTGGAGCGTTTCGACTGAGCGAAACCCTGCCCCTGCTTGTGCCGTGGCCGCCCCTGCCTGGCGGGACGGATGCGTGAACCAATTCACCCCGGCCGAATTAACCCATTAGAGTTATCTGATCGCGAGGAGCCATGACCGCTGAGGAAATCCAGGAACTGAATGCGGCGCGGGAGAGCCTGGTTAAACGGCGCAGCGAAATGGCGAGGCAGGTCTCCGTTGCCCCGCTTCCCTCCGTGGAAATGGCCGAGGAACTGACCAAGATCCTCGCGGCCATCGAGGCCCTGGACCGGGCCCTCAACGAGGCGGGTCGTCCCTACATGAGCAAGAGCATGGTCGATCAATGGGCGGCGGACAGCTGAGGCGCGACCCGGAGGCAGGGCATTCCCGTTAGAGCGCGATCCGGCCCACGATCTCGAATCCCGCTCCCGCCTTCGGCCTGAGCACGACAACCTCCCCCTCCGCCGGGAAGATCCCGGTGAGCGCCGTGATGTTTACCTGATGGGTCACGAGGGCCAGCACGCCCTCAGAGCGCCAGCCTTCCACAAGCTCGCGGACGGCCCGGGTCTGCGCCTCGCGCCCCTCCCGCTCGGAGAAGAACGAGTCGAGGGGAGGGAACGGCTCCGCCAGGGCTCCGAAGGCGAGGCGGGCCGTGTCGAGGGACCGGCACCACCGGCTCGACAGCACCCGGACCACCGGGATCCGACGAGCCCTGAACTGCTCGCCGATGCCCCGCGCCTGCTCCCGGCCCTCCGCCGAGAGGTTGCGCTGGGTGGCGCAATCCTCGAGCCGGAACCCCTGCGGATCGCCGGTGCCCGGAGCGCGGGCATGGCGAAACAGGGCCACCGCGCCGCCCTCGCGCAGGGCCTGCCATGCGGCCTCCGAGGCAGGGGCCGGCAGGGCTCCCACCAAGGTGAGCAGGATCGTCCAGGCCAGAATCATGCGCATGGGCTGCCTCCCGGTTGCAGAGCTGTTCCGACCTTTGGAGATGGGGCAGGGCGCGTGTTGGGGAAGAACATCACGGGGTGCAGGCTCAGAGCCTGCGCCATGTCCTGAAGCAGACCGCCATTCTCAAAGGCGGCACCGCCTTCTTCCCTCCCCTGGATGCTCACCAGCCATGCCACCCTCCGCTGTCATCCCTGCGCAGGCGAGGATCCACAAACACGACGATCAGGGGAAGAGCACGATCATATCCGCCGCGCTTCATCCTCGACGGTTAGCGGTTATGGATCCCGGGCTCCGCTGAGCGGCCCCGGGATGACAGGCGCATGTCCCCTCCCCCTTGCGGGGAGGGGTGAGGGGTGCTGCTGGGTGAGGCGATGAGAGAGTGAGGCGCTGTAGCGGTCTCGCGTCTCTGCGATGGCATGCGG
>DASQTM010000442.1:0-5151 GCA_035641875.1 Microvirga sp.
CGAGGCGGCATGGCCGATTGCCTTTCTCATACCCGCCTCTTCGACAAGAGTACAGGGCAGGGCATGAGCCGAGCTGATGGGATCGCCCAAAGCTTCACTGCGGCGCCGGTCGCCTGCTTGCCCGATCGAGAGCGTGCTGCCTTCAGCCGTCGCTCGTACACCCTGCCGCTTCGGACAAACCGGCAAAGCGGCTGACCTGCCATTTTCGTGCTGCAATCCGCTTCCTGTCGTCCAACCTCGGGGCGGAGAGGCCGAGGCGCTTTGGACCAGGTCCTAGGCAGGGTCTTCCATCTGCGCACTGCGCGATCCGGCGATGCCATCCTGGCCGGCAAGCCCCATCAACTCGGCCAGGCGGTTCCTGGCCCGGTTCACCCGGCTCTTGATCGTTCCGACCTTGACCCCGAGAGCATCGGCCGTCTCCTCGTACGACATTCCCTCGGCGCCCACGAGCAGGATGGCCTCGCGCTGCTCCTGGGGCAGCTTGGCCAAAGCGCCATAAAGATCCTGAACGACGATCCTGTCCTCCTGGTCCGGAACAGAGATCATCGTGGCGGCGTAGGATCCGTCCGCATCCTCCACCTCGCGCTGGGTCTTGCGGTGGGCCGAGAAGTACAGGTTGCGCAGAATGGTGAAGAGCCAAGCCTGCAGGTTCGTGCCGGCCTCGAACTTCTCCTGCTTGCTGATGGCCTTGAGAACCGTCTCCTGGACGAGGTCCTCGGCCCGATTGACGTCACGGGTGAGGGAGATCGCGAAAGCCCGCAGCGAGGACAGGCTGCTCATGAGGGCGTCCACGAAGGCCTGATCGACCGGTTCCGTGTGAGCCCTGATGACTTGGGCGACCCGGTCGAGAAGGCGAGAGAGGTTCAAAGGAAGCTTATCCTCAGTCGGGTCGCCGTAGAGCGCGCGCAGCTCACGCCCCAGGTGGGCCTGGATCGCCTCATCGAGGGTAGGGTTTTCGACGGAATGGGTTTGCATGTTCGCCATGCCGGATAGATGTAATGCAGCGGGCCGATTTTCAATCGGAATGTTCACCGTCTTGGAGACGCGCATGCCAAATCGCCGCCGGCGACCTCGGAAGGCCTTCTCTGAGCATGGGATCCCGGGCGGCCGGGGCAGCGAGGACATAGCGCCAGTTCCGCACAGGCCCATGGACGGGATTGGCTACGCTGAGGCGATTAGGGCCGTCCGGCGTTGGGAGGGTTGGTGATGGATCACCAGGAGGCCTCCCATGGACCGCAGAGATCTCAATAATGCCCTGGCTGTAGCAGGCTTTGCGGGCGGCGTGGTCGCCCTTGCGGCATTGATCACAGTCATGCTCACGCTCGGCTGATCGCATGCATAAAATATCGTTCATGTGATCGCAAATGGCCCGTTACAAAGCGAGCCCTTCAGGACCCCTCTGCGACCGGGCCTCGCCCGTAGGGTCGTTGCCGGGGCGGGAGCCCCTACTGGCGTGTCCCTGGAAGCGATCCTTGTTTCGCGCCGCTTTGCGCGCCTTTGCCTTCAGCGTCGCGTGGATGTACCGAAGCTCCTCCCGGAGGGTTTCGAGACGTTCCAACAATTCGGTATCGGTCAGTCGAGGCAGGGCTGGAACATCGGTCTCGGACCGCGAAGCATCGGTGACCGCACGTATCGTCTGGAGAAGCTTGCGTCCGATGGCGGGGGTTGCCAGCCAATATGCGTCGGGAACCTGAGCGACCTCACGCACGCTGGGCCAGCGCCCTTTGAACACATCCAGCATCGCATGTTTCGCCGGGGACGGAACTGTCTCCAGAGGAAAGGGATCATCCAACCGCATGTGACATCCTCTATGCTCAAGATAATCCGCTATAGCGGACGGCAAATCCAGGCTGATAAAGGGCGAGATGTCGGCATTTCTGGGTCGTGCGTCCGCATCGCCTTTTGAGACATCGGCCACCACGAAAGCGCATGTATGGAACCTACAAACCTGGCTCTCTCTTATCCCCATGGGGCTTTGCCAAGGCTCGGGGGCTTTGCCAAGGCTCGTCCTTCGGCCGAAAGGGTGATGCATGCCACTCCGTCAGACCCTTGTCATTGACTGGCCCGCAAGGCTCGATCACCTGCTTGGCGGAGCTCAGATCGCCGCCGACAGCCAAGGCGGCCGCTGCTGCCGTGTCGATGCCGATGTGGATGCAGAATCTCTTTTGGCCATCCATGAGTTCGAGGCGCATGCCCGCCGCCGCCGGGTCCAACTGAGATTGGCCCCCAGGGCCGAATGCATCACCGGCGAGATGAACCCATGCTTCAGCTTGGGTGCAGCGCCTGATCAGACCCGCCACATCGCAAGGGTGCGCATCAGCTTCCATAACCTTCAGGATGGCGAATGCATCGATGCAGCGGCCGGCGACTGAAGCAGCCGAGGCTCGACAACGCCTGTCGTCGACTGAAGCGAGTCAGAACTGAGCCGGGCGGCGCAGTCAGGGAACCTTCCTGGGGTCCAGGTATTGCGCCCATGTCTTTGTCACCAGAGGAGACACGCCCATGGCCGACAACACCGGCACCAACAACACCACGTACAACCTCGTCAGCGTTCTGTATCACGCCCTCCAGGGGGCGGACCTGTACGAGAAATACGCCAGCGACGCTGGAAGCGATCGGGACCTCGCCACGTTCTTCCGAGAGATTCAGCAACAGGAGAAGCAGCGGGCCGACCGGGCCAAGCAGCTCCTGGCGACACGTCTCCAGCAGGGCGGCTAAGCCCTAGCGGTCCGGGGCGATCCGGACCAACATCGGCTTTGAGCCGGCTCCCGGCGCTGAGGATCGGCGTCGGGCCCCTGGGCGCCTAAGGCTCCGGGCCTTCACCAGAGGTTCGTTCTCTGGTGGGATCAGACCTTGATCGAGGCCTTGGAAAAACGCGGTCACGAACGTGAACCGCCTGACCAGCGCTGCCTTGCAAGGAGATGGCAAGAACATACCGCTGTCAGATGGATCCGCTCGCCTCAAGCGCCGAAGCCGGGCGAGGTTCAGGTCGCCCGTGTAGGATTCGAGAGGGTTTTCAAGGCCCCCCGCAGGCTGTCAGGTTGAAGCGCGGGCAGACCGGCTTCGATGGCCGCATGAGTGTCGCGCCAGATCGGGACGGCGGACGCCAGCACCCTCTGCCCCTCGTCGGTGAGACGCAGAAGACGGCTGCGGCGATCATTGGGATCAGTGGCGATCACCACAAGGCTATCCCGCTCGAGCGGCCTCAATGCGGCCGTCAACGTCGTCCTGTCCATCGCCAGCAACCGGGCGACCGGGCCGATTGCTGGCGGCTCAGGGCGGTTGAGCGCATTCAGGAGCGAGAACTGTCCGCTGGTGAGCCCAACGGGCCGCAGCGCCTCGTCAAACCGCCGGGCGAGCGCACGAGCGGCGCGTTGGACATGCAGGCAGAGGCAGGTGTCGCGCACCTCCAACGTGGTTTCGAAGGGGACCGGCTTTGACATCGCTCCATTATGTTGATATCAACGTTTTTGTCAAGGGAACGCGGCGTTCAGCCCGCACCATTGCGGCGACCCGTCATCAAACAAGCCAAGGGAGGGCAATAATGAAATACGTGGAAGGGTTCGTGGCAGCAGTGCCTGCCGCCAACCGGGACATCTACCGGCGGCACGCGGCCGAGGCTGCGCCTCTGTTCAGGGAGTTCGGCGCCACCCGGGTGGTCGAATGCTGGGGCGACGATGTCCCGGAGGGCAAGCTCACCGACTTTCGCGGCGCCGTGAAGGCGAAGGACGATGAAGTGGTGGTGTTCAGCTGGATCGAATACCCGTCGAAGGAGGTCCGGAATGCCGCCAACGAGAAGATCATGACCGATCCGCGCATGAGGGCCATGGGCGGGCAGATGCCGTTCGACGGCAAGCGCATGATCTTCGGCGGCATCGCGCCGATCCTCGACGTCTGAGAGGTGCCGCATGGCCAATCTGCACGGCGACTTCATCTGGTATGAGCTCTTGACCCCGGATGCCGACGCGGCCGCCCGGTTCTACGGCGCGGTGATCGGCTGGCAGGCCCGAGCGGCGGAAGGGTCCGACCGGGGTTACCGGATCTTCGGCCTCGCCGGCGCGGATGTGGCCGGCATGATGCCGATCCCGGCCGGGGCTGGCGCCATGCGTCCGGGCTGGCTCGGCTACATCGCGGTCCGCGACGCGGACGCGGCGGCGGCGGCCGTCGTCGAGGCCGGCGGAGTCCAGCACATGCCCCCGACGGATATTCCCGGCGTCGGCCGCTTCGCCCTGCTGGCGGATCCGCAAGGGGTTCCGTTCTACGTGATGCGCGGCGCCATGGAGGGAACGAGCACGTCCTTTTCCCAGACCCGGCGAGGCCATTGCCATTGGAACGAACTCACCACCGGCGACCCGGGCGCGGCTCTGGCCTTCTACACGGCCCAGTTCGGCTGGGAGAAGGGCGACGCCATGCCCATGGGCGAGATAGGCGACTACCAATTCATCACCCATGGCGGCACCACCATCGGCGCGGTGATGCCGCAGATGCCAGGGGGACCGCCCGCGGCCTGGAACTTCTATTTCGGCGTCGAGGACATCGACGTTGCAGCCCGAACCGTCACCGGTCAGGGAGGCACGATCCATTACGGTCCGGCGGAGGTTCCCGGGGGCGTCTTCATCATCGTCGGCAGCGATCCGCAGGGGGCTCCGTTCGGCCTCGTCGGTCCCCGCAAGCCGTGACGGCATCCTGTCCAGCAAAGGAGCACTTCCCATGTCAGACCTGATGCCCGGCAGCCTCGCGCCCGCCGCGGAACTCGCCCGGCGCAGTCCGGTGCGATTCCCGAACGAGAGCGCCGAATACCGCGCCGCCCGCACGGCCCTGCTCGCGGAGGAGATCGAGCTGCGCCGCCACCTGGAGCGCGTCGCCGCCCAGCGCCGCGTCCTGCCGCCCGGCGGCGAGGTGATCGGCGATTATCTCTTCCAGAGGGGAACAGGGCCCAGCAAGCTTCGCCAGCCTCTTCGGCGACAAGCAGACCCTCGCGATCTACAACTACATGTTCGGTCCGCAACGCCAGCGCCCGTGCCCCATGTGCACCAATCTGCTCGGCAGCCTTGAGGGCAACGCTGCCGATATCGGCCAGCGCATGGCCCTTGTGATCGTCGCCCGCTCGCCGATCGAGCGGCTGGCGGCCTGGAAGCAGGAGCGCGGCTG
>DASQTM010000443.1:0-2026 GCA_035641875.1 Microvirga sp.
GTCAAGCCTAATCTGGCCCTGTTTCAGGCGACCGTCGCCACGACGGGCAAGACCCTGGAGGCAGCGATTGATCCTCATCAGGAAAAGGCGACCCGCGCCCTGAAAGTTATCGAGGGCCTTCAGGCCGAAGGGCTCGAGATCGAGAAGAGCAATTTCAATGTGCAGGAGAAAAGGAGCGAGCGCCCTATCCCGTCTGCTCAGCCGGGATTGCCTCGATCTGAAAAAATCCTTGAGGGATACGTCGCGACGACCCGCTTCTCCTTGAAGACCACCTCAATCGGGAGGCTCAATCAGATCATCACCAAGCTGGCGGGTTCGAACCTCTTCCAGATCGATAGTGTCCGGTTTCAGGTCGTTCAGGAGCGGGCCGCCCTTAACCAGGCCCGCCGCGCGGCGATGCTGGATGCCCGGGAGCAGGCCCGGGCCTATTCGGAGCCGGTTGATCTCGAACTGGAGCAGATTATCTCCATCACCGACGGTGATGCTGAAGCACCCAGTGGGGAGGCTGACCTTCCTTCGAGGCGCCCAGGCACCTATGCGATGCAGATCGTGCCGCCCGCCACTGTGGAATTTACCGCCTCGGTCAATGTGACCTGGCGGATCGCCGCACGCAAGCCGAAGCAGCCCTGACGTTCGGTATCGTTCAGGACGGCCGGGCTGATCGCGCCGCCGAAAAAAGCTATTTCTTCCAAGTCTTTATTAATGAAAGCCAGGTTATCTGATTGAACAGGTGCTCCCGCCGGCCCGCCGGTCGGAAGCGTGAGTTCCATCGGCTCTGGAAAACCCAGGCTAAAACCTTGAAAAACGCACAAAAAACCGCCATCTAAGGTACCTGATCCCACCTGGATTCGCGGGGCTGCCTGACGGCTTGACGGAGCGGCATGGAAAATGCCGCCTCTCGCGAAGGGCGGACTGTTTTTAAGAAAGACCAACCTTGACCGATCCGAACGATATCCGCTCCGGCGGCCCTGCGGGGAGCCCGCCGGCCAGCGACATCAAGCTGATTTCCATCGTCGACGAGATGAAGCGCTCGTACCTCGATTACGCCATGAGCGTGATCGTGAGTCGCGCTCTCCCGGACGCCCGCGACGGCCTCAAGCCCGTGCACCGGCGCATCCTCTACGCCATGCACGAGAGCGGCTACACCCCTGACAAGAAGCACGTGAAGTCGTCCCGCATCGTCGGCGACGTGATGGGTCAGTACCACCCCCACGGCGACCAGGCGATCTACGACGCCCTCGTGCGCATGGCGCAGGACTTCTCCCTGCGCCTGCTGCTCGTGGACGGGCAGGGCAATTTCGGCTCCGTGGACGGCGACCCCCCGGCGGCCATGCGCTACACCGAGTCGCGCCTCACCCGCGCGGCGATGCCGCTGCTTGAGGACATCGACAAGGACACGGTCGACTTCAACCCCAACTACGACGAGTCGAAATACGAGCCGGCGGTTCTGCCCGCCCGCTTCCCGAACCTCCTCGTCAACGGCGCCGGCGGCATCGCGGTGGGGATGGCCACCAACATGCCGCCCCATAACCTGGGCGAGGTCATCGACGGCTGCCTGGCCTATATGGAGAATCCCGGCATCTCCGCCGAGGAGCTGATCGAGATCATCCCCGGCCCGGATTTCCCCACCGGCGCCATGATCCTGGGACGCGCGGGCGCGCGCTCGGCCTACACC
Organism: Microvirga sp.; assembly: GCA_035641875.1. Lineage (GTDB taxonomy): Bacteria > Pseudomonadota > Alphaproteobacteria > Rhizobiales > Beijerinckiaceae > Microvirga. The sequence goes on from DASQTM010000443.1 coordinate 1,676, forward strand.
ACGGGCCGCGGCTCCATCATCATGCGGGCCAAGTCCGAGGTGGAGGAGATCCGCAAGGACCGCGAGGCGATCATCTTCAGCGAGATTCCCTATCAGGTGAACAAAGCTTCCCTGATCGAGAAGATCGCCGAGCTGGTGCGCGAGAAGAAGGTCGAGGGCATCTCCGACCTGCGCGACGAATCCGACCGCGACGGCATGCGCATCGTGGTCGAGATCAAGCGCGACGCCATGGCGGACGTGGTGTTGAACCAGCTCTACCGCTACACCCCGCTCCAGACGAGCTTCGGCGCCAACATGGTGGCGCTGAACGGCGGCCGCCCCGAGCTGATGAACCTGAAGGACCTGATCCGC
>DASQTM010000444.1:0-3539 GCA_035641875.1 Microvirga sp.
GGCGTTGTGTGGGCAGGATGGCATAGCAAATGCGGTTGATGGAGAGGGAATTTACGTCTCGCCGTCCCTTTGACCAGGGGTTTGCGACCTATCTTGCCTCCGGCACGAAAGGGATGCGCCCGGACGTCGCGCCGGCTCCGCCCTCACGAAAAACGCCGGGACCCATGCAGGTCCCGGCGCCAAGATGAGTAAGTGCTTTTGGATCAGCGCAGGACGATGCGACCCTCGACCTTCGGGGCCACCTTGCCGGCCTTGGCCACATAGTCGATCACCTGGCTCGCCATCAGCTGGCTGGCCGAGACGTCGATGAGGGACTTGGCGCCGATGAACGAGCGATATCCGTCGCCGCCGCGGCCCACGAAGTCGTTGGTGGCGAGCTTGTAGATCTTGGCCGGATCGAGGGGCTGGCCATTGATCTGCACCGATTTCACGCGGCTTCCGACCGGCTCCTTCAGGTCAACTTCCGCCACGATGCCGGAAACCTGTGGGAAGCGGCCGCCGAGTTCGCGCACCTGACTGACGCCGCTCTCAAGGGCGTCCTTGATCTGCGCACCGGTGACCTCGAGCAGCACGGTGGTGTTGCCGAAGGGCATTTCCGACAGAATGTCGCGACGGGTCAGCTTCTGACCGGCCTGGTACTGCTTGTCCGCCCGGATGCCGCCGCCATTGGTGAGCGCGACATCGGCGCCGACGGCAGCCTTCAACGCATCGGTGATCAGGTTGCCCATGGCGGCCTCGCCTCCGCGCACGGTGGCGCGGCGGCTGTCGAGGGGCGTTTCCGTGACGCCGATCTCCACGTCGAGTTCCTTGGAGAGCTTGTCCTCGTAGCCCTTCACCACCGCCTCGATCTCGGGATCGGGCTTGACGGTGGCGCTGTCGACGATGCGGAAGTTCGGCGTCCAGGCGACGGTGGTCTTGCCGTCCTTCGTGGTCTTGGTGACGGACAGCTCCGTCACGACGACGTAGTTCGACTGGGACTCGGATTCGGTCAGGGTGACCTTGCCGTCATAGAAGGCGAGAAGATGCTCGTCGTGCCCGCCGATGATCACGTCGACGCCGGCGGAGCGGGCGATGATCATGTCGACTTCGAGCGGCGTATGAGCCAGGGCCACGACGATGTCGGCGCCTTTCGCGCGCAGGTCCTTGGCCTTGCTGCGCGCCGTGTCGATGGTGGAGGAAAACTTGATGTCGCCGGGGCTCGACGCGATGGGCGTGTCCTCGGTGGTGAGGCCGAAGAAGCCGATCTTCACCCCTTGCACCTCCGCCATCTTGTCGGGCTTGGTGTTGGCCGGCAGGCCGTTGCCGTCGATGATGTTGGTGGCGAGCACGTCGAACTTCGCCTCGGCCATGCGGGCCCGGAACACGTCGGGCCCGAGATCGAACTCGTGGTTGCCCGGCGCCATGGCATCGGGGCCGATCCGGTTGAGGATGTCGATGATGTGCGCCCCCTTGTCGAAGCCCGACAGGAGGGAGGGCGAAAGGGTGTCGCCCGCATGGACGAAGAAGGCGTTGCCCTTGGCGCGCTCCTCCTTCACCACGGTGGCCAGCCGGGCGAAGCCGCCGCGGCCCTTCTCGGCGCCCATGCGGTCGATGTCGTTGGTCTGGACGAAGCGGATGGTCACGGCTTCCTGGGCGAAAGCCGTTCCCGACAGCAGCATGGAAAGCCCAAGGAAGCCGGCGCGCAAGGCGGCGGCAGGTCGGCTCTGAAGCATGGTCGAAAGTCCTCACATCGGGTTTGATCCACAGGCAGGCCTGTGAAACCTAGACCGGCAACGTGTCACAGAAGTAACATTCTGTCGACGCCTCCGGCGGAGGGATCCTTGTCGCCGATCATGCTTTTTCACCGGCGGCGAGTCGGGCAGTCTCATGCCGACTCGCCGCCTCCTGCAGGCCCTGCCTCCAACCGAAAGGCCGTCCCTCATGCCCGGTCCCATTGCCCAGGCCCTTGCGGCCTTTCGCGCCAAGCCGGAGACGGCGGGGTGGCGCAGGCTTCCCTTCTTCCAGGACGGCAGCGCGGAGGCGGTGGCGGCCAAGGTCGATGCGGCCATCGCGTCGGGCGCTCGGGTGCTGCCTCCGCCCGAAGCCGTCTTCACCAGCATCGCCCTGACTCCCATCGAGCGGGTCAAAGTGGTGGTTCTGGGTCAGGACCCTTACCCCACGCCGGGGGATTCCCACGGCCTTGCCTTCTCTTACCGCGGCTCCCGCCGCCTCCCCGCCTCCCTGCGCACCATCCTGGCCGAGATGGCGGAGGATCTCGGCGCGCCGATGCCGAAATCGGGCGACCTGACCAAATGGGCGAAGCAGGGGGTGCTGCTCATCAACACAGCCCTGACGGTGGAGGCCGGGCAGTCGGGAGCCCACATGAAATTCGGCTGGTCGGCCCTGGTCGATCAGGCGATTGCCGCGATCTCCGAGCAGCAGCCCGCGGTGGTGTTTCTCCTGTGGGGCGGCCCGGCCCGCAAGCGGGCGGCGCTGGCGGATCGGGAGAAGCACCTTGTGATTGAGGCAGGACACCCCTCGCCCCTCAACCGCCTCAACGATTTCAGGGGGACCCGCCCTTTCAGCCGCGCCAATGCGTGGCTTGCCGACAAGGGCCTAGAGCCGGTGGATTGGCGGTTGGATTGAACATGCGGCGTTATCGCCGACAGCGTCGGCCGGACGACGACATGCCCTTACGGAACCCGAAGCTTGGCATAACGTTTTCCCTCGTTGACTCCCCTTTTGGCCGCAACTTAACGCTGGTGAGGTCTTTGTACTTCGTGGCGGCTGCGACCGGCACAGGTATGGCTCTGTTGAAGGTCGCGTAAATGAACAAACCCGCAGTCGCGCCCCCGGACAATCGCCGGACTCCCACGGGCGTCAAAGGTCTCGACGACATTCTGGGTGGGGGCGTCACCGCAAACCGCCTTTATCTCGTGGAAGGGACGCCCGGCACGGGCAAGACGACATTTTCTCTGCAGTTTCTGCTCGAAGGCGCTCGCCTGGGAGAGCCCGGTCTTTATGTGACCCTGTCCGAGACCGAAGCGGAGCTTCGTGCGGTTGCCCAGACCCACGGCTGGTCCCTCGACCAGCTCGAGTTGTTCGAACTCGTCCCGGAGGCCGGCCTCGATCCCGATCAGGAGCAGACCCTGCTGCACCCGTCGGAGGTGGAGCTTGGGGAAACCGTTCGCGGGGTGATGGAGCGCGTCGACGCCCTCAAGCCGAAGCGGGTCGTGCTCGACAGCCTGTCCGAACTGCGCCTTCTCGCCCAGAACCCGTTGCGCTACCGGCGGCAGATCCTGGCTCTCAAACACTTCTTCTCGAGCCGCGCCTGTACGGTTCTCGTCCTGGACGACCGGACATCCGAGCCCGGCGACCTTCAACTCCACAGCATCGCGCACGGCGTGATCTCGCTGGATCAGACCGCCACCGGGTTCGGAGCCGAGCGCCGGCAGCTGCGGGTCGTCAAGATGCGCGGCATCAAGTACAGCGGCGGCTACCACGACGTGGCCATCAACACGGGCGGCCTGTGCGTCTATCCGCGCCTGATCTCGGCCGAT
>DASQTM010000445.1:0-4012 GCA_035641875.1 Microvirga sp.
GGCAGGAGCGGGTCGGGCATCAGCGCATAGCCTGACTGAGAGGGTGGTTGCGGATCATGGTGGCGCGTACCTGCGATCCGTTCCATGGCGACTCAGGTCGGCTCCACAGTAATGAGCGCAGCCGCCCGGGCCAACGCCTCGGCGCCGATCAGGCCGCGGGTCTCCGGGGTCAGGGGGCAGGTGAGGGCCACGACGTCGGCTTGACCCAAAGCCTCGCCGAAATGGTCCATCCCGAGAACGGAGTCCGCTGCGCTATCGTTTGCGGCGGAGCTACGGCGTAGGCCGATGACACGCATGTCGAAGACCTTGGCGAGACGCGCCAGCCGCGAGCCGATGCGGCCGAGGCCGACGATCAGGAGGAGCTTGCCGCCAAGCTCGTCCTCGCGCCGGTCCGGTCCGCGATCATGCCTCGCCAAAAGCTCCTGGCCTGGTTGTCCCGGGCTTGGGGAAGCTGGCGGACGAGGGCCAGGATCAGCGCCATGGCATGCTCGGCCACCGCTCGCTCATTGGCCCCTTGCGCCGAGGCGAGGCGGATGCCGCGGCTTGTCAGCAGGCTCAGGTCGAACTGGTCCGTGCCAGCACTGATCGACTGGATGAAGCGGAGCCTCGGTGCCGACTCGACCAGTTCGTTGCGCCAGAGGCCTGAGATCTCCAGCGCGTCGGCCTCCGCCACACGCGCCCGCAACGCGTCGAGGCTGCGAACCTCGAAGGTGCGCGCGCTGGAGCTGCGAGTCGCGAACTCCTGCCCGAGCTGATAGGCGGCATGGGCGAAGCCGATGGTGAGGTCGGCCTCGGGCGGCAGGAGCGGGGCGGGCATCAGAGATAGGTCAGGAAGCTTCCGGACTCTTGGCCCTTAGGTGGTCGGGGAGAGCGCGTGTGTCCCGATCGCGTGTGGCGAACTGACTCGCCACGACCAGAGCGAGGAGTGCCGCCCCGATCAGGTCCGTTGCCAAGCCAGGTTTCACCAGGCAGAAGGCGGCTGCGATGAGCACGGCCCGCTCCCAAAGCCTTGTGCGGCGAAGCAGATAGCCGTGCAGACCAGCAGCCAACACCAGGACTCCTAGGGCTGAGATCGCGGCTCGCCAGACAATCGTGCCCCAGTCGCCGATCATCAGCAGCGCCGGCTCATAGACAAACATGAAGGGCACGATAAAGCCCGCCGCGCCGATCCTCACCGCCGCCCAGCCGGTTGCCCAAAGGTCGGACTTGGCGAGACCCGCGGCCGCATAAACCGCCAGGGCCACCGGCGGCGTGATCGCGGAAAGCACCGCGAAGTAGAAGGCGAACATGTGCGCCGCTGGGGCCGTGATCCCGAGCTTGACGATGGCCGGCACGAGAAGAGCGGTCATGACAATGTAGGCCGGGGTGGTCGGCATCCCCATGCCGAGGATGATGCCGGCCACCATGGTGAGCATCAGAGCCAGCAGGAGCGTGCTCTGGGCAAGGCCAAGCACCGCCTGCGTGAACACGATGCCGGCGCCGGTGAGAGACACCACGCCGATGATGATGCCGGCGCAGGCACAGGCCAGTGCCACGGGAAGCGCATTGCGCGCCCCGTCCACCAGGGCGTCCGCCACGTTGCGCAGCGTCACGTTTGCGCGGGTGGTGCGCCGCAACGCCGCCGCCGGGAAGCAGGCGGCCGTCCCGGCGAGCGCGGCGAGCGGCGCGCTGTAGCCCGCGTACATGACGGCGAGAATGACGAGCACCGGGATGAAGAGGTGGCCCCGTTCCTTCAGCGTCCGGGACAGGCTCGGCAGCTCGTTGCGCGGCACGCCCAGGATGCCGTGCCGCTTGGCCTCGAAATGGACGGCCCCGAAGCAGGCAACGTAGTAGAGGACGGCCGGGATAAGGGCCCAGATCGTCACCTGCAGGTAGGAGACCTGGAGGAACTCGGCCATCACGAAGGCCGCAGCTCCCATGATCGGCGGCATGATCTGGCCGCCCGTAGAGGCCACCGCTTCGACGCCCGCCGCGAAATGCGGCTTGAAGCCCGTGCGCTTCATGAGCGGAATCGAAATCGGTCCGTCCACCATGACATTGGCGACCGCGGAGCCCGAAATGGTGCCGAACAGGGACGAGCTCACCACCGACACTTTACCCGGCCCGCCGGCCGTGTGGCCGGTCAGGCTCAGGGCGAAGTCCATGAAGAGCTGCCCCGTGCCCGTGCGCTCCATCGCGGAACCGAAGAGTACGAAGATCATGACATAGGCGGCCGAGACCCCCAGCGGCATTCCGAAGATGCCCTCCGTCGTCATGAAGAGCTGGTCCAGGAGCCGCATGGGCTCGACCCGGGTCACCAGCAGAGCGTAGCCGAGAAAGATCAGGGCCGTGACCGGCAAGGCCCAGCCGATCAGCCTCCGCGTCGCCTCCAGCACCATGACCACGAGCAGCACGGCCATGACCATGTCGCCGGGGCTGAGGTCGTCGATGTAGTAGATCCGGTTGACGACGTAGTCGTAGTTCCAGAACAGGTAGAGGAGCGGTGCGACGGCGAGCGCCAGCAGGGCGAAGTCGAGGGCGGAGGGCGCCCGCTCGCCGCGCTCGGTTCCGGAGCGGGAGAAAAGCAGAAAGGTCAGCACCATGGCAAAGGCCAGGTGCGTGCCCCGGAAGATGATCGCCTCCGGCGCCCCGGTGAGGATGAACCAGATGTGGGTGAGCGCCATGGCGACGGCGATCAGGCTCGCTGCTCGGCGGATCACGCCGCCACGGTTCCAACCGAGCTGCATCGCCGGCGGCCCTTCCTGTCTGGCCGAAGCACCTCAAGGAGCCGGAGGCGGCCAAACGGGCTCGCCTCGCGAGGCTTGGCCTACATGGTCTTCACCTCGACCCCAGCTTCCTTGTAGAAGCGCGCTGCGCCCGGGTGGAACGGCACGCCGATGTCCTCGGCCATGTCCTTCGGGGTCAGCTTCTCCATGGCCTTGTTGGTGGCCGCCATGGAGGGGACGTTCTCGGCCATGGACTTGGTCATGGCGTAAACGGTGTCGGCAGGAAGCGAGCAGGCGGCTACGATATGGGTGGCGTAGCCGATCACCTGCACGTCCTTGTCCTGCTTTGGATAGGTGCCTGCCGGAACCGTCACCAGGGTGTAGCCGGGATTCAGCTTCTTCATCACCTCAAGGCTGTCGGAAAGGTCGAGGAGCCGCACGTCCCGGGCAGAGGCGAGGTCCATCACGGCGCCGGAGGGAATGGCGGTGCCGAGCGTAAAGACCTGGGCGTGCCCGTCCTTCATCTGCTCCACGGAATCCGTGTAGGAGACGAAGCTGACCTTCACGTCGCTGTAGCTGAGGCCGTGGGCCTTCAGGAGCTGCTGCGTGATGAGCTCGCCCGTGTTGCCGCGCGGCTGGGTGGTGATGGCCTTGCCTTTCACTTCCTTGAAGCTTCGGATCGGCGAGTCGGCCGGCACCAGGGCCTGGAAATACTGTGGGTAGAGCGTCGCCACGTTGCAGACGTTCTTGTGGGGCTTGTTAAAGGGCGGCTGGCCGGCGATGGCGTCCACCGTCGAGATCGAGTTGCCGAAGCCGACCTCGGTCTTGCCTTCCTCGATGCCGCGCACGTTGGCGATGCCGGCACCGGGCAGCGCCTGCACGGTCATGCCGGGCACGGCCTTTTCCCAGATGTCCTTGAGCTGGCCGCCGAGCGGTACCCAAACGCCGCCCTGGGGCCCTGTCATGAGCCGGACCTCGGCGGCAAAGGCGGGAGCGGCCAGAAGCGTCGCGGTCGAGGTTGCGGCGGCCAGTAGAGAGCGGGCGAGTGCCTTCACGGTTTCCTCCTGTTTCGTAGGCCGCGGTTTTCGTGCGGCTGATTCAGCTTGCCGGGGTCGAGGCCGGCAGGAAGTCGGTGCCCCAGTGTCTTGCGATTGAGCGGACCGTGTCCAGCAGGGATGCAGGAACCGGGATACCGTCGCGAAGGCGGCGCTCCCGCATCGCATGCTCCGGGTCCCCGGGCGCCAAGACCGGCTCGCACGGGTTCGCCGGGGGTGTCGCGCGCAGCGTTTCCACGAAGGCGTCGAGAT
>DASQTM010000446.1:0-3844 GCA_035641875.1 Microvirga sp.
GACGACAAGCTCGATTTCGCCCGCCAGATGGGCGCGGTCGCCACCGTCAACGGCCGGAATGGGATGGATGTGGTCGGCGCCGTGCGGGAGATCACCGGCGGCGGCGCACATGTGTCCATCGATGCGCTCGGCCATCCGGCCACCTGCTTCAACTCGATCGCGAATTTGCGCCGCCGCGGACGCCATGTGCAGGTGGGGCTGATGCTGGGCGATCACGCCCGCCCGCCGATCCCCATGGACCGGGTGATCGGCTGGGAGCTCGAAATCCTCGGCAGCCACGGCATGCAGGCCTTCCGCTACGAGGCCATGATGGCGATGATCCGAACCGGCAGGCTCGCGCCGCAAAAACTCGTGGGCCGCCGGATCGGCCTGGACGAGGCGCCCGAGGCCCTCATGGCCATGGACCGGTTCGAGGGCCTGGGCATCGGCGTCATCACGCGTCTTGCCTAGAACCCCTGGATTAAAGCCCCACCCGACACAGCTATGACCCGGCGCAAGCCTTCGCCCCGGGCGCGATCTTTCGGAGACGACCATGGCCTATCAACCTGCCGCGAACCGCTATGACGAGATGCTCTACAACCGCTGCGGCCGCAGCGGGCTGATGCTGCCGGCGATCTCGCTTGGGCTGTGGCACAATTTCGGCGAGGACAAGTCATCGGCGACCGCGCGGGAGATCTGCCGCACGGCCTTCGACCTCGGCATCACCCATTTCGACCTCGCCAATAATTACGGCCCGCCTCCCGGCTCGGCCGAGACCCTGTTCGGGGACATTCTGCGCAGCGAGTTTCACGGGCTCCGCGACGAGCTGGTGATCTCCACCAAGGCGGGCTACCGCATGTGGCCCGGCCCCTACGGCGAGTGGGGCAGCCGCAAATACGTTCTCTCCAGCCTGGACCAGAGCCTCAAGCGCATGGGGCTCGACTACGTAGACATCTTCTACTCGCACCGCTTCGACCCGAACACGCCCCTGGAAGAGACCATGCTGGCCCTCGATTCCGCCGTGCGGCAGGGCAAGGCGCTCTATGTGGGCCTGTCGTCCTACAACAGCCAGCGCACCCGCGAGGCCGTTGCCATCCTGCGCGAACTCAGGACCCCCTGCATCATCCATCAGCCGAGCTATTCCATGCTCAACCGCTGGATCGAGGAGGACGGGCTTCTCGACACCCTCGACGATCTCGGCATGGGCTCCATCGTGTTCTCGCCCCTGGCGCAGGGGATGCTGACCACGAAATATCTCAACGGCATCCCCGAGGACAGCCGGGCGGCCGAGGGCAAGTCGCTCAGCACGAACTTCCTCAACGAGGACAACCTCGCCCGCATCCGGGGCCTCAACGACATCGCGGGCCGGCGCGGCCAGACCCTGGCGCAGATGGCGCTCGCCTGGGTGCTGCGCGGCGGACGCGTCACCACGGCGCTCATCGGCGCCAGCCGCCCCGAGCAGGTGATCGACTGCGTGGGCGCGCTCAAGAACCCCTCGTTCAGCGCGCACGAGCTGGCGGAGATCGATCGATACGCCGGGGAAGGCGGCCTGAACCTCTGGGCGGCGTCGGCGGAGCGGAACGGACCTTCGCGGGGGAAGTGAAGCCTTCTCCGATCGAGCCTGCCTTACGGCTGCGGAACCTGTTTTCCGGGATGCGGATCCATACGCATGAGGCGGGTTTCGGCGGTCCTGAGGAGTCGCGGCCTGACCGAATTCATCGGATTCCCGCAGTTTTTGGTGCAGTGCAATATGCAGGGTAGTCCGACAAGCTATGCAGTTTACGCAGGCAACTCCGTGAAACTGCTCACGTTCTAAGCCGCCGCGCTATTTCTTAGACATTTCCGCCCTGAGCCACGTGACCATTTCCGGAGACTTGGCGGGATGCGACAATTGTGCATCGCACAATTCCACTCGTCCCGTGTTGCCATGTCAGTCGCTGAAGAGAGGCCAGATGGTCAACAGAAAAGCGGTTCCCTCCCCATGGAGCCAGAGAAAAACCCGTTACGATCCTCCCGTTCTCGAGGAGGCTATCGCGGCCGCGCAGGGTCTAACGGATCAGATCGCAAGCCAGATCGAAATTGCCGCGCAGCTGATGGGGTTGCCGGAGGATGAGGTCAGAGCCAAGGTGCAGACGACTCAGGCGCATAACAGGCACAAAGTGTCGGTCCCTGCCCAGGACCGCCGCACGCAGGTGGTGGTCGTCGAACGCAGAAGCCGCCGCGCCATACAGCGGTGAGCCTCCCGGCAACGGGAGCGTTGGCTGCCCGAGCAGCTTCGGGAGAGGCTGACAAGGGACGCCGAGGTCCGGAATGCCGCACAACAGGCATCGGACGTGGGGGAAGCCGGAAGGGCTCCGTTCATCCTCAGGAGCCGTCGCATGATCTTATTTTCGCTCTGCAAACTCGCGTCGCGCAATCTGCCGCGTCTGCCCGGGATCCTAGGGCATCGTCTCGGGGGGCTCAGGCGTGAATTCCTGCCGACCGAGAGGGAGCGGGATGCCGCGTATCTCGAGGCTGCCGGCGACCTGCACGACCTTGAGTTTCGCATCAAGGAACTCGACCAAGCCGGTCGCAGGACGCGAGGGCCGTTTTGCCGCTTCTGATCGGCGCCCATACACATGATCCGGAGACCGGCGCCGATGGGCTCGCTTTGCTTTTGATCGCTCAGCGCCGCCCGAACAGGCGCTCGATGTCGGAGAGCTTCAGCTCCACGTAGGTCGGCCGCCCGTGATTGCACTGGCCGGACAGGGGCGTCGCCTCCATCTCGCGCAGGAGCGCGTTCATCTCCTCGGGCCGCATGCGGCGGCCGGCCCGGATGGAGCCGTGGCAGGACATGCGGGAAAGCACCGCATCGAGGCGCTCCTCCAGGGGGCTTGAGGCCCCTTGCCCCCATTCGGCCAGGGCGTCGGCCACGTCCTGCACCAGGGCCTTGATGCGCCCGCCGGCGAGGGCGGAAGGAACCTCGCGCACCAGCAGCGCGCCGGGACCGAAGGGTTCAAGCGCAAGGCCGAGGCTTTCCAGGGCGGGCGCTTCGGCCATGACCCGGTCGGCGTCCACGGGATCGAGATCGACCACCTCGGGGATCAGCAGCAGCTGGCGGGCGATGCCGGACGAGGCGCGCTCGCGCTTCAGCCGCTCGTAGACGAGGCGCTCATGCGCCGCGTGCTGATCGACGATGACGATGCCGTCCCGGGTCTGGGTGACGATATAGGTGCCGTGCACCTGCGCGCGCGCGGCTCCCAGCGGCGCTTCCTCCGCCTCCGGATCGACCTCGCCCATGGTGGCGCGGCTGTCGGCGGAAGGGGCCATGAGATCGGGCAGGCTCGCCTGCCTTTCGGCGAGCCCCGCGGACCCAGGGGAGCCCGCAGGCGCGTCGAGGGGCACCTGCCAGCCGGCAAAGGCGCCCGCGGGCCGCAGCGCCGAGGCGCGATGCCCGTACGGCATCGGACGCGGGGGCAGCGCCCCTGAGGGCGCTCCCTGCGGGCGCAGGCTCTCGAGCGTCCGCGCGCCAACCGTGGAGGCGGACCGGAAGGCAAAGCGGGTTATGGCCTCCTTGAGGGCCGCCACCACGAAGCCGCGCACGAAATTCGGATCGCGGAAGCGCACCTCGGTTTTCGCCGGATGCACGTTCACGTCGACCGCATGCGAGTCGAGGTCGATCATGATGGCCAGAACCGGATGCCGGTCCGAGGCCATCACGTCCGCATAGGCCCCGCGCACCGCCCCGAGCAGGAGCTTGTCCCGCACCGGGCGGCCGTTGACCACGAAATGGATGGACGCCCCCGTGCCCCGGTGGAAGGTGGGCAGGCCCGCGAAGCCCGTGAGCCGCACCCCCTCGCGCTCCACGCCGATGGCCATGGCGTTC
>DASQTM010000447.1:0-7960 GCA_035641875.1 Microvirga sp.
GCAGATCGCCGAAGCCATGGTGAACCGGGGCCTGCTCAAGGCGAAGAAGCAGGCGGCTTGATGGGGCAGGCAGCACCCATTCCGACAATGCGATGGCCGGCTCGATGAGCCGGCCGTTTTCGTTTGAGGCGCGCCCTCTTATCCCCTCCCCCTTGCGGGGAGGGGTGAGGGGTGCTGCTGGGTGAGGCGATGAGAGAGTGAGGCGCTGTAGCGGTCTCGCGTCTCTGCGATGACATGCGGAGGATTGACCCTGCGACCCCCACCCGGCGCTTCGCGCTCACCCTCCCCGTAAGGGGGAGGGAAAAGCGCGCCCCATCCTGAAGACGATCCCCTTCCCTCGCTGCGCTCGCCGGTCCGATCCAAAGGATCGGCGGGATGACAGCAGGTGTCACAGGTTCAATGTCATTCTGCCGGTCTTTCAGACCGGACCGGCCGGAGCGCAGCGGTCGCGGGCGTGAGCCCGCCAGGAAGGGAATCCACCCACCGGCGCAGCCCCGGTCGATCCCGGCGCGCCAAGGATGGAATCGTAGGATCCCGGCCTCAGGCCCAGAGGCGCTCGGCGAGCTTCTTCTCGAAGCTGTCGATGGAGGCGGCCTTTTCCATGGTCAGCCCGATGCCGTCGAGGCCGTTGAGCATGCAATGCTTGCGGAACGGGTCGATGTCGAACTTGACCGCGCCGCCGTCGGGCCCGCGGATCTCCTGATTCTCCAGGTCGATGGTGAGCGTGGCGTTGGAGCCGCGGCTGGCGTCGTCGAAGAGCTTTTCCAGGTCCTCGGGGCTCACCTTGATCGGCAGGATGCCGTTCTGGAAGCAGTTGTTGTAGAAGATGTCGGCGAAGCTGGTGGAGATCACGCAGCGGATGCCGAAATCGAGCAGCGCCCAGGGGGCGTGCTCCCGGGACGAGCCGCAGCCGAAATTGTCGCCCGCCACCAGAATCTTGGCGTTGCGGTAGGCGGGCTGGTTGAGGACGAAATCCGGGTTCTCCGACCCGTCCTCGCGGTAGCGCATCTCCGAGAACAGGCCCGTGCCGAGCCCCGTGCGCTTGATCGTCTTCAGGTACTGCTTGGGGATGATCATATCGGTGTCGATGTTGATGATCCGCAGCGGCGCCGCAACGCTCTCGAGCACAGTGAACTTGTCCATGGTCTCTTCCCATCTCGTGCGGGCTTCACGAGCCCGCCGTCGCAGCCTCATATCAAAGGGCCGGGGCGAGGACCAGACCCATGATGGTCGCGGCGGAAAGCCGCCTCACCCCGCCGCCGCCTCGATGGCCTCCATGTCCTCGTCCGACAGGCCGAAATGGTGGCCGATCTCGTGCACCAGCACATGGGTGACGAGGCTCCCCAGGGTCTCCTCGTGCTCGGCCCAGTAGTCGAGGAGCGGGCGGCGGTAGAGCCAGACCATGTTGGGGAACTGGCCGGTCTGCATCATCGCGCCGCCTTGAGCCAGGCCGATGCCGCGAAACAGGCCGAGCAGGTCGAAGGGCGTCTCGCAGCCCATCTCGGTCATGGTCTCGTCATCGGGAAAATCCTCCAGCCGGATGACCACGCCCTCGCAGAGTTGCCGGAACGCCTGCGGCAGGCGCTCATAAGCCTCCTGCGCCATGGCTTCGAGATCGGCGAGCGAGGGTGCGTGGAGGTGGGCCCAATCGGTCTTGGGGTCATCGGTCTTGGGATCGCGGGACATGGGATCACAGAATCCGCAGCTGAACGAGAAGCCAGAGGGCGAGAACCACCACGCCGACCAGGGACAAGGCGCGGCCGATGCGTCGGCCCCAGAGCTCGACCGGGTCCACGCTGCCATCCTCGGCGGTGGGGGCGTCATCCCCGCCGAAATGCCCCTGCGCCCGCCGGCTCATGCGGGCCAGCGCAGAGGTGCCGACGGTTTCCGTGTCCCGCCGGACGCGCTCCAGCGCCTCCCGGGCTTCCCGTTCGCGCTCCTGCTCGTTCATGACGCTTCCTCCAGAACCTCTGAGACGCGGGCTCGCTCTTATGAAAAAGGCGGCGACCCGCTGGAGCCGCCGCCTTTTCGTTTCCCTCATAACGGAGGACGATGTGTTGGGAAACGTCCTCCGCTTCGGGGTTCCTTGTTGTGCCGCATCCATTGTTGCGCACCATGCCGGAAGCATGGCGCCACACTCTAGAAAGTCCGCTCAGCCGAAGCTGCGGATGTCCACGAACCGGCCCGCGATCGCCGCCGCCGCCGCCATGGCGGGCGACACCAGATGGGTGCGGCCCTTGAAGCCCTGCCGGCCCTCGAAGTTGCGGTTCGACGTGGAGGCGCAGCGCTCATGGGGCGCGAGGCGGTCCGCGTTCATGGCCAGGCACATGGAGCAGCCGGGCTCGCGCCAGTCGAAGCCCGCCGCCTTGAAGATCCGGTCGAGCCCCTCGGCCTCGGCCTGCATCTTCACGATGCCGGAGCCGGGCACGATCATGGCGCTGACGCTCTCGGCCACCCGCTTGCCCTCGACCACCTTGGCCACCGCGCGCAGATCCTCGATGCGGCCGTTGGTGCAGGAGCCGATGAAGACGCGATCCAGGGTGATGTCGGTGATCTTCTGGCCCGGCTTGAGGCCCATATATTCCAGCGCCCGCCACTTGGAGAGGCGCTTGTTCTCGTCCGGGATGTCGTCCGGGTTCGGGACCGCCCCCGCCACCGAAATCACGTCCTCGGGGCTGGTGCCCCAGGTCACGATGGGCGGCAGGTTGGCGGCGTCGAGCCTGATCTCCGTGTCGAAGAACGCGCCCTCGTCGGTGCGCAAGGAATCCCAGTAGCGCATGGCCGCATCCCAGGCCTCGCCCTTGGGCGACTTGGGACGGTCCTTCAGGTAGGCGTAGGTCTTCTCGTCCGGCGCGACCATGCCGGCGCGGGCGCCGCCCTCGATGGACATGTTGCAGATCGTCATCCGGCCTTCCATGGACAGGGACCGGATCGCCTCGCCGGCATATTCGAGCACATGGCCGGTGCCGCCCGCGGTGCCGATCTCGCCGATGATGGCCAGGATGATGTCCTTGGCGGTGACCCCGGCGGGCAATTGCCCGTCCACGGTCACGCGCATGTTCTTGGCCTTCTTCTGGATCAGGGTCTGGGTCGCGAGCACGTGCTCGACCTCCGACGTGCCGATGCCGTGGGCGAGCGCCCCGAAGGCCCCATGGGTCGAGGTGTGGCTGTCGCCGCACACGATGGTCATGCCTGGAAGCGTAAAGCCCTGCTCGGGGCCGACCACGTGCACGATGCCCTGCCGCACGTCGAGCTCGTTGAAGTACTCGACGCCGAAATCCTTGGCGTTCTGGGCCAGCGTCGCCACCTGCGTCGCGGCCTCGGGATCGGCGATGCCCTGGGAGCGGTCGGTGGTGGGCACGTTGTGATCGACCACCGCCAGCGTCTTGTTCGGCTGACGCACCGTGCGGCCGGTCAGCCGCAGGCCCTCGAAGGCCTGCGGGCTCGTCACCTCGTGGACGAGGTGGCGGTCG
Source organism: Microvirga sp. (assembly GCA_035641875.1). Classification (GTDB taxonomy): domain Bacteria; phylum Pseudomonadota; class Alphaproteobacteria; order Rhizobiales; family Beijerinckiaceae; genus Microvirga. The sequence continues at coordinate 3,474 of DASQTM010000447.1, forward strand.
ATGTAGAGAAGGCACGTCCCGTCAGCCTGCTGATCGACGACGTGATCGTCCCAGATCTTGTCATAGAGGGTGCGGGAATCAGCCATGGTTCTTTTCCAACGATGAAACGATGTCTTTGATGTTTAGCGCCCCTCGCGCGTCGGGAGAAGATGCTCCGGGCGCACGGGGCTTTTGAAAGCATCGCATAGCCGATCAGCGGGGGCGCGCAATAAAATTCTTTGCGTCATCCGAGTGGCGAAGCTTGCCGTCATAAGCAAAAAGCGCGGTTTGAGCCGCGCTTTTCAACGTGTTGTAGACTTGAACGAGAAAGCCCTACTCGGCCGCGGCCGGAGCCTTCTCCTGGCGCTCGGCGCGCTCGGCGATACGGGCCGACTTTCCGCGGCGGTCGCGCAGGTAGTAGAGCTTGGCGCGGCGGACGGCGCCGCGGCGCACGACCTTGATGGAATCCACCAGCGGCGAGTAGAGCGGGAACACGCGCTCGACGCCCTCGCCGTAGGAAATCTTGCGAACCGTGAAGCTCTCGTGGAGGCCGCCGCCGGAGCGGGCGATGCAGACGCCTTCATAGGCCTGCACGCGGGTGCGCTCGCCTTCCTTCACCTTCACGTTGACCACGACGGTGTCGCCGGGCTGGAAATCGGGAATGGTCTTGCCGAGCCGGGCGATCTGCTCCTGCTCGAGCTGCTGGATGAGGTTCATAGTCTAGCTCCTGCCGTTGCGGGATCCTGGGAAGCCCCGTGGGAAGCTCCAAGTCCGCTGGATTTCGGCGTCCTGTTGTAAGTTAAGGCGGGCGCTATACAGGAGTTCGGGGCGGATGTCGAGGGAGTTGGCGAAGTGGACCATCGGAGTCTGGCTCTTCACACCCCTCCCCTCATCCTGAGGAGCCGCGTCAGCGGCGTCTCGAAGGATGATCCAGAGGGCGCGGGAAACGCCGTGCGTCCCCTCTCCCGTGTGGGAGAGGGTCACTCGCGTCAGCGAGCAGGGTGAGGGAAGGCCGTCTCCAAACAGAGCACAGACAGTGGTGAGCGGAAATGTGGGTGATTCACTCGTGACCCGCACACCCTCACCCCTGCCCCTCTCCCACACGGGAGAGGGGGATCGGCGCTGCGTTTCCCGCGCCCTCTGGATCATCCTTCGAGACGCAGACTTCGTCTGCTCCTCAGGATGAGGGCTACAGGTCGTGAGTCTCGATAGGCCAACCTCTCAGGACACCGGCGGCAGCCGGCGCTTCACCGGCGAAGCCTTGACGATGGAGGTGCTGGTCTGGGCCCGCTGGGCGATGCGCTCCAGGATCGGGTCGAGCTCCTCGATGGAGCGCAGGAGGTAGCGGGCGACGAAGCAATCCTCGCCCGTCACCTTGTCGCATTCCACCACCTCGGGGCTTTCGACCAGCAGGCGCTCGACCGCATGGAGCTGCCCCGGCAGGGGCCGGATGCGCACGATGGCCGTCAGCGTGTAGCCCAGAGCCCTCGGGTCGAGCTCGACCGTATAGGCCTTGACCACCCCATCCTCTTCAAGCCGCCGCAGGCGCTCGGCGACGCTCGGGGCCGACAGGCCGACGCTGCGGGCCAGCTCCGCCGTGGACAGCCGGGCATTGTCGGCCAGGAGCCCAACCAGGGCCTGATCGGTCTCGTCGAGGGCAGAGTTTTTGATCCTAAGGTTTTTCGCAGGGTTCGCCACGGCTTCGAAGGTATAATCACGGATGGGCTTTCGAATAGGAAGGTACGGGTTTTCCGCCGAAAGGTAAAGTTGCCTTCACGTCTGGAGGCGCAGCCATGAAACCATCATCGAACCCATCATCGGAATTCTCGGGCCGGCTGGAAATGATCGCCGCGATGGCCCTGTCGGGCACCATCGGGTACTTCGTCGTGGAGTCCGGGCAGAGCACCTGGAACGTGGTGTTCTTCCGCTGCCTGTTCGGCGCCCTGGGCCTCTTGGCCTATTGCTGGGCCAAGGGCCTGCTCGCGCCCTGGCCCTTCTCCACCCGCACCCTGCTCCTCACCCTCTTGAGCGGCGCGGCCATCGTGCTGAACTGGGTGCTGCTGTTCTCGTCCTACGGCCACGCCTCGATCTCGATCGCGACCGCGGTCTACAACACCCAGCCGTTCTTCCTGATCCTGCTCGGCTTCCTCCTGTTCGGCGAGCGGCCCACGGCCGATGCCCTCGGCTTCATCGCGGTGGCCTTCATCGGGCTGGTGATGGTCACCCAGATCCAGTCGGGCGAGATCGCCTGGACGGGCGGGTACCTCGCCGGGCTCCTCCAGGCCCTCGGGGCGGCATTCCTCTATGCGGTGGCGTCCATCATCGTGAAGCGCCTCAAAGGCCTGCCGCCGCACCTGATCGCCCTGGTCCAGGCCGTTCTCGGAACCGCGATGCTCCTGCCGCTGGCCGATGTCTCGAGCCTGCCGGGCGGGTCGCTGCAATGGGGCTACCTGGTGATCCTGGGATTGGTGCACACCTGCATCATGTACATTCTCCTGTACTCGGCGCTCCAGAAGCTGCCGACGCCGGCGATCGCCGTGCTGTCCTTCACCTATCCGGCGGTGGCCATCCTGGTGGATTACCTGGCCTATGGGCGCGACCTGTCCCTCCACCAGTGGACCGGCATCGGGCTGATCCTCATGGGCAGCGCCGGGGTGAACCTGAAATGGCGGCTGGGCCTGAGCCGACCGCGCCGCAGCGCGGCGGCGCATTAGTCCATCAGATCCGGCCGTCGCTCCCGGGTGACCTGCTCCGACTGCTCCCGCCGCCAGCGCTCGATGGCGGCGTGGTTGCCCGACAGCAGCACGCTTGGGATGCCACGGCCCTCCCATTCCCGCGGCCGGGTGTAGTGCGGGTATTCGAGGCGGTTCGATTCGAAGCTTTCCTCCGCGCCGGAGGCCTCCTTGCCCATGACGCCGGGGAGCAGCCGCACGCAGGCGTCGAGCAGGACCATCGCGGCCATCTCGCCGCCGGAGAGGACGTAATCGCCGACGGAGACCTCCTCCAGGCCGCGGGCCTCGATGACGCGCTCGTCCACGCCCTCGAAGCGGCCGCACACGATGACCAGGCCGGGACCGGCCGCAAGCTCGCGCACGCGGCCCTGCGTGAGCAGTTTCCCGCGCGGGCTCATGAGCAGTTTTGGGCGCGGATCGCCCTCCGGCACGGCGGCGTCGATGGCCTCCCCGAGCACGTCGCAGCGCAGCACCATGCCGGGCCCGCCGCCCGCGGGCGTGTCGTCCACCGTGCGGTGACGCCCGAGGCCGTGGTCGCGGATGTTCCGGGCGGTCAAGGACCAGATCCCGCGCGCCAGCGCATCGCCCGACAGGGAGATGCCGAGGGGGCCCGGAAACATCTCGGGGTAGAGGGTCAGGATGGTGGCGTCGAAACTCACGCCCCATCCTCGGGTTGGGGCTTGGCGGGCTCGAACAGGTCGTCCGGCGGCGCGACGACGATGCGTTTTCCCGCAAGATCGACCACGGGCACGAAGGCCTTGGTGAAGGGCAGGAGCGCCGTCGGACCCTTTGAGACAGGCGCGATTTCAATGAGGTCGCCGCCGCCGTAATTGGGCACGGCCACCACGGCGCCGATGGTCACGCCGGCCTCGTTCTGGACCATGAGGCCGATGAGATCGGCGAGCAGGAACTCGTCCTCCTCGTCGGGAAGCGGCAGTTTTGCGCGCTCCACATAAAGCTGCACGCGGTTGAGGGCCTCGGCCGCCTCCCGCGTGGCGATCCCGTCCACCACGGCGATGAGAAGGTCAGGCGCGCCGCCGGGAGCCCGGCGCACGCTCTTCAGGGACAGGGTCCGGCCGCCCGCTGCGATGAGCGGCCCGTAGCCGGCAATCGCCTCCGGGTCGCCCGTATGGGATTTCAGCCGCACCTCGCCCTTGAGCCCATGGGGGCGGCCGAACTCGCCCACGAGGACGAGATTGTCCCGCGGCGGTGCGGGAATACCCTCCTCCCCCTTGTGGGGAGGAGTTGGAGGTGGGGGTGTGAGCGCACCCTTGGATGAGCTTGCGCTGGCACCCCCACCCCTGCCCCTCCCCACAAGGGGGAGGGAAGAAGAGGCGGGGCGCTGATGGGAGCGCCCCTTCTTCATGGCGCTTACGCAGCCTCGCCTTCGCCGGCGGCCGCCGCGGCGGCCCGGGCGTCGGCGCGCTCCTGGGACTTCTTGCCCGGAACGGCCTTCTGCGGGTTGTTGCGCGGGCTGCGCTTCATGAGGCCGGCATTGTCCAGGAAGCGCAGGACGCGGTCGGTGGGCTGGGCGCCCTTGGCGAGCCAGGCCTGGATTTTGTCGGTTTCGAGAACCACGCGGCCCGCGTCGTCCTTCGGCTTCATCGGGTCGTAGGTGCCCACCTTCTCGATGAAGCGGCCGTCGCGCGGGGAGCGCGAATCGGCCACGACGATGCGGTAATACGGACGCTTCTTCGCGCCGGCGCGGGTCAGACGGATCTTGAGGGACATTTTATTCTCCTAGTGTTTAGGCTTTTCACCAAATTCGCTGATCAG
>DASQTM010000448.1:0-2457 GCA_035641875.1 Microvirga sp.
TCTACGAGTTCTTCTTCACCGCGCCTCCCCTGCACCTGCCCGGCGGCGCAGGGTCGCCGATCAATCCGCAGGCGATCAAGTAGGGCCGGAGCCGGCTCACTCTCCCAGATGGAACGTGATCGCGCCTGCGAGCACCAGGGCGATCGCCAGGATCTTCATGGGAGAGATCGAGGTCTCCTGGAGTCCCCAGAGCCCGAAGCTGTCCGCGGTGATCGCGCCGATCATCTGACCGAGGATGACGGAGAGCAGGAACAGGACGCTGCCGGTCTTCGGCACCACCAGCAGGCTTCCCACCACGAAGACGGCGCCGGTGATCCCGCCGATCCAGGTCCACCACGGAGCCGCTGCGACCTGAGACCAGTCCGGCTTGTCCCGCACCGTGAAGATCGCGAAGGCCACGACCAGAACCACGCTGGCGGAGAGCGACAGCACCGCCGCCAGCGCCGGGGAGCCGAGGCGGCGCGCCGCCTCGGCATTCACCGGACCCTGCCAGGTCAGGAAGACGCCCAGGGAAACACAAACCAGGATCAAGGGGATTCGTGCGATCAACCCATCCGTCATGAAGCGTCGTCTCCTGCGCCGGGAAGGAGGATGGCGGGGCGGCGGGAATGCGCCTGCCGCGCCATGCTTATTTTTCGATTGATAAATGCCCTATATTCGTCATCCTGGTCAATGAGCGTTCAACCTCGCCGTGATCGCCGATGCCGACCGGGCCTCACCCTGTCGGGATATGGGCCTGGTGAGGTTGAGACGATCTGATGATCGGGAGGGACATGGAATGATCAATGCCGCCATCGTCGGCCTGGGCTGGTGGGGACGCACCATCGCGCGGAACCTGAAGCAAAGCGGTGACATCCGTCCCGTTCTCGGCATCGACCCGACCGAAGCGGGCCGGCAGGCAGGCTCCGAGTTCGGCCTGCGCACCACGCCCCGCTTCGAGGATGCCCTGGAGGATGACGCGGTCGATGCGGTCATTCTCTGTTCGCCGCACCGCTTTCACGCCGACCAGATCGTCGCGGCCGCAGGGGCGGGCAAGCACGTGTTCTGCGAGAAGCCCCTGTGCACGACGCGGGCCGATGTGGAGCGGGCCGTGGCCGCCGTGAAGGCCGCGGGGGTGCAACTTGGCATTGGGCATGAGCGGCGCTTCGAGCCCTCCGTCATCGACCTGCGGCGGCGCTTCGAAGCGGGCGAGTTCGGCGCCGCCTTGATGCTGGAAGCCAATTTCAGCCAGGACAAGTTCCTCGCCCTCCCGCCGGACAATTGGCGGCTCTCGCCCACCGAGGCGCCGGTCGGGCCGCTCTCGGCGACGGGCATCCATCTGGTCGACCTGTCGATTGCGATCTTCGGCCAGCCCAAGGAGGTCTGGGCGCGGCTTTCGACCCGCGGCAGCAATTTCGCCAACGGCGACACCCTGGCCATCACCCTGGCGTTCGAGAACGGGGCAACCGCCCTGCTCTCCGCCATTCTCGCGACCCCCTTCGTCGGCCGATTTGCCGTCTACGGCTCGAAGGGCTGGATGGAAATCCGCGACAGGACTCATCCCGAGAACCCGACCGGCTGGGACGTGACCGTCGTTCACAGGGATGAGGACCCGGTGTCCCATTTTGCTCCGCCCCATCCGGCGGTGCGCGACAACCTGGACAGCTTCGCCCAGGCGGTCATGGGCAAGAGCGCCTATCCGGTCGGTCTCGACGAGATGGTGGCGAATGTGAGGACCTTCGAGGCGATCACCCGCTCCGCGTCGAGCGGCCGCATCGAACCGGTTTGAGAGATACTCGGCCCCGCCATCGTTTCGCGCGGACCGCGCATCCTGCTTGCCTCTGGATTTCAGGTCGTGAAGCGGCAATGTGACGGGGAATGTGACGACGCGCCGATGTCCAGTGTGAAAAGATCCCCCCAAACCTCATCGAGCTCCAGCCCGCCTCCGAGGCGTCGGCTCCCGCCCGGGGACCGCCGCCTGCAGATCATCAAGGCGGCGATCGCCTATTTCGCCGAGGTCGGGTTCGACGGCGGCACCCGCGATCTCGCCAAGAGGCTCGGCGTCACCCAGCCCCTGATCTACCGCTACTTCCCCTCGAAGGAAGACCTGATCCGGGAGGTCTACAACGAGGTTTATCTGGGCCGCTGGCGCACCGAGTGGGAGGGGCTGATCTCCGACCGTCGCCTGCCGTTGCGGGAGCGCCTCGTCACGTTCTACATGCGGTACACGGAAGTGGTCTTCGCCTCGGAATGGATGCGGATCTACCTGTTCTCCGGCCTGCGGGGCCTGGAGATCAACCAATGGTGGATCAACTTCGTCGAGGAGCGGATTCTCCGCCGCATCTGCGAGGAGATCCGTTTCGACAACGGCCTTCCGGACTTCGAGGCCCTGCCCCTCCAGGAGGCGGAGATCGACCTCTACTGGATGTTCCACGGCGGGATCTTCTATTACGGCATGCGCCGGCACGTGTATCAGGC
>DASQTM010000449.1:0-3144 GCA_035641875.1 Microvirga sp.
CGCGGCTGATGGGGAACCCCGCCTCGTCGTCACGAGCGGCCCACCTGCCCCCCGCGCCATCCTCTTGCGGCGTTTTGGCCTGTCCCATCCGACACATTGTTCCGGCTAAAAAAGCCACGGCGCCACCCGCAAGACTGGGAACTGTTAACGCCCCATTAACCGCTCTTGCCTGAAACTGTATTCCTTAGCTCCTCTTACCCTTCTGCCCGAGCCATGAGCGACCTCCTCGTCAGTATCCGTCACGCGAAACCCGACGATGCCCCGGCTTTGTCCAAGGTCTTCGACACGGCTTGGCGCGAGGCCTATCTCGGCATCATCCCGGGCGTGACCCTGGACAGGATGTTCGCCCGGCGCGGCGAGCGCTGGTGGCGCTCCACGGTGAGCCGGGGACGTCCCCTGGTGGTGCTGGACATCGGGCATGGCCCGGCGGGCTACGCCTCCTACGGCCGCTGCCGCGACCGCTCCCTGCCGGCCGAGGGGGAGATCGACGAGCTTTACCTGCTGCCGGAATACCAGGGCATCGGCTTCGGGCGGCGGCTCTTCAGGGCGGTCTGCAACGACCTGAGGCACAACGGCATGGGCCGGGTCGTGGTGTGGGCGCTGGCGGACAACGAGCGCGCCTGCGCCTTCTACGAGGGGATGGGCGGACGCAGGATCGCCCGGGTGGACGAGCGCATCGGCGGCACGCCCCTGGCCAAGGTCGCGTATCTCTTTCGCTAGGGAATACTTTTTCGCTTCTTGTTGCCGAGGCCCAGTCCGGCTAGTGAAACGCCCAGCCTCAGAAGCGGCTTTTCCTGCGCAAGCGAGGGAAATCCCCCTGTAAGCCTCCTTTTGCCGCATTTTCACCGGTGACCCGGCGTCCACTTCACCGAAGGGAAAATGCTCAATGCCTTGTTCCGGAGAACAGCTCCATGCGCCTTGACGCGATTTCGATCGGAAAGAACCCGCCCCACGACGTGAACGTGGTGGTGGAAGTGCCCATCGGCGGCGAGCCCATCAAGTACGAGATGGACAAGGAGGCGGGCACTCTCGTGGTCGACCGCTTCCTCTATACCGCCATGCGCTATCCTGGGAATTACGGCTTCATTCCCCACACTCTCTCGGGCGACGGCGACCCCTGCGACGTTCTCATCGCCAATACCCGGGCCATCATCCCCGGCGCGATCATGAGCGTGCGCCCGGTGGGCGTGCTGGTGATGGAGGACAATGCGGGCGAGGACGAGAAGATCATCGCCGTGCCCTCGGCCCACCTCACCCAGCGCTATCACCGGGTGCAGACCTATACCGACCTGCCCGAGATCACCATCAAGCAGATCGAGCACTTCTTCGAGCACTATAAGGACCTCGAGCCCGGCAAGTGGGTGAAGATCATCCGCTGGGGCGACGCCGAGGACGCGCACCGCCTCATCCTCGAGGGCATCGAGCGGGCCAAGAAGTAAACCGCGGCCCCGCGTTTGAGACTGCCAAGGCCTGGCCTTCGCCCGGCCTCTTTTATCCTTGTTGCCGGCGTAGGCCAGCCCTAGAGCGCCTCGCCCCTCAGCAGGCGGGGGGTGTTGCCGCTTCTCAAGCCCGCCGCCTCGCGGATGAAGAAGCGCTTGAGGCCGGGCATCCGGTCCACAAGGCCGAGCCCCAGGTCGCGGATCAGGCGCACGGGCAGAAAATCATTGGAGAACAGCCGGTTCAGCCCGTCGGTCATCGCCCCCATGGCGGTGATGTCCGCCCGGCGGGCGCGCTCGTATTGCGCGAGAACATCCGCGCCGCCGGGATCCATGCCCAGGCGCATGGCGTCGGTGACGATCTCCGCCAGGGCCGCCGCATCGTGCAGGCCGAGGTTGAGCCCTTGGCCTGCGATGGGGTGGATGAGATGGGCCGCGTCGCCTAAGAGCGCCAGGCGCTCGGCCACGAAGGAGCGCGCCACACCGAAGGCCAGGGGATGGGCCTGTGGCCTGGTCTCGAAGGCAATGCGCCCGAGCCCGAGCCCGAAACGCTTTTCGAGTTCGGCGAGGAGGTCGTCCGCACCGGATCCGAGCAGGGCGGGCACGTTCTCGCTGCGCTCGGTCCACACGATGGACGAGCGGTGCTTGATCGAGCCATCGGGCTGGACTTCGCCCTTCAGGGGCAGGATCGCGAAGGGGCCGGAGGGCAAAAAGTGCTCCACCGCCCTGCCCTCGTGGTCGCGCTCGTGAACGATGGTGGCGACGATGCCCGACTGGCGATAGGGCCAGGAGATCCAGCCGATGCCCGCCTGCTCCCGCAGGCGCGAGCGCGCGCCGTCGGCCGCCACCAGAAGGGCTGCCGGCATCACCTCGCCCCCGGTCAGGGACACGTCGGTGTGCGGTCCTTGCGCGGAAAAGCCTTTCACGCCCTCCGGTCTCAGGGTCACCCCGGCGGCGCGGCAGGCCTCGACCAGCGCGGCGGTCAGGTCGCCGGCGCTCAGCATATGGGCGAAGGGCTCGCCCCCGTCCACCGCCCCCTCGAAGGTGAGATAGGTGGGTCGCACCGGGTCCTGCAGGCGGCTGTCGGTGACCACCATGTCGAGCATGGGCTGGGCCCGGTCCGCCACCTGATTCCAGATCCCCAGGGCCTCCAGCATCCGCCGCGCCGCCGCCGCAATGGCATAGGCGCGCTTGTCCCCGTGCGGATCACGGGTCAGGGCCGGATCGCACATCACCACGTCCAGGTTTTCGGCAAGGGCCTGCTTCAAGGCGAGCGCGAGGGACAGGCCGGCAAGGCCGCCCCCTGCGATGACGATGCGCGGTCCCTCGATGCCGGTTGCTGCGCCCATGGCTCGTTCTCCTCGACAGCATCCCTATAGAGCATTTGGCCCTCGAAAGGGATGCCAGTTCGCGGCGGCATCGTCGCGCTTGCCTCGCATAGGGGAGCAGCCGACCGTTTCCCTTATCGTAAGCCACCCTAGGTGGATGGGGCGATCCATCAGCCAAGGCCAAGCTTGACCTGGCGGGCCTGCCGCCCGATGGATGACCCTTCTGCAAGGATCGTAAGAGCTCATGTCCCGCGCCGTTGAAGACCTCCTCAAGATTCTCGACCTCGAACAGATCGAGGTAAACCTGTTTCGCGGGCAGAGCCCGAAGAGCGGCTGGCAGCGCGTCTTCGGCGGGCAGGTGATCGGCCAGTCCCTCGTGG
>DASQTM010000450.1:0-4584 GCA_035641875.1 Microvirga sp.
GCGCAGCCCGAGGGGTTCCGGCAAGAGCCGCACGGCGCACAGAGGTCTGTCGGCGGCTGCGATCCTCGGCTTCTCCGCCGCCCTCATCACCCTCGTCCTCGACCAGGCGACCAAGCTCTACACCCTGTTCGTCTACAACCTTCCGGTGAGGGAGCCGGTGGAGCTTGCGCCCTTCGTCAACCTGATCGTGGTCTGGAACCGGGGCATTTCCTACGGCCTGTTCCAGCAGAACAGCGATCTCGGGCGCTGGCTCCTGATCGTGGTCTCCATTCTGGCCGCCATCGGCCTGTCCGTGTGGATTCGCCGCGCCGGCGGGCGGGTGCTGGCCATGTCCCTGGGGCTGATCGTGGGCGGGGCCCTCGGCAACGTCATCGACCGGTTGGCCTATGGCGCCGTGTTCGATTTCATCCAGTTCCACATCGGGACATGGTCCTGGTACGTCTTCAACGTGGCCGACGCGGCCATCGTTGCGGGGGTGTTCGGTTTGCTCTATGACTCCTTCGTGCTGGACAGGCAGCGGACCCGGTAGGGCGGTCAAGGCCGCCTTATGTTCGCCAGAATGAGCCGTCAGGCGTTCCAGCCACAACGAGAAAGCAATGGTGGGTGCCATGAAGGGAATGACGATCTTATGCCGCGCGGCCGCTCTGGCCCTGCTGTTCGCCGCCTCCGGCGCCTCCGCCGAAGAAGGCGAGGCCATGAAGAGCATCCTCGGCAGCATCGGCATCATTCCCAAGGAAAAGCCGCCCATCGTCTATAACGAGCGCGCGCCCCTGGTGCTTCCCCCCAAGATGGAGTTGCGTCCCCCGGTGCAGGGCAGCGTCGAAGCGCGCAATCCCAACTGGCCCAAGGACCCGGACGTGGCCGCCGCCCGCAAGGCCGCCGCCGAGGCCCGCACGCCCTATACGAGCACCGAGCTCTACAAGAACAGCACCGCCAAGCCGCTCTCCATCGAGGAGATCCGCGCCGGTCGCAACCCGAGCAATTACAACCGGGCCCCCGGCCTGGTCGGCGGGCAGCTGGACAAGAGCATCCTGACCCCCGACGAGCTGCGCGCCATGTCGAAGAACAACAACGACGACGTCAAGCTGTCCGGCGACGGCTTGGAGCGCCGCTACCTCAGCGATCCCCCGGCCGGCCTGCTGAAGGCGGCCAACGGCGCACCCATGAAGGCGTCGGAGGATCCGAAGGTCATGGGCGATCCCGACAGCCCGCACGCCTTCATCCGGCAGCAGCAGAACCGCTAAGCCATTGTCGATTTCTCACATTTCAGGCGAACGGGCTCCCCCCGCTTCGCCTGAAATCATTCTGGGGCCGCAAAAGGCCAAGCCTGCTCCTGCCCTCCCGCGCAACCCGCTTCGCACCCTGACGCGTCCTGCCTCGCTTGCTTGCCGTGCAAATTGCATTATTCGCGTAGTCGGATCCTGAGTATCGATGTGATTCCGCCAAGGTTGAAAAATCATGCACCCTGCCTCTAAGCCCATCCTTCGCGCCGACGCCTCCTCATTCGGGCGGACGGAAGGCAGCGGTCCGGATCTGTCGTCCTTCACCCTCGACAACGGCCTCGACGTGGTTGTGATCCCTGATCGCCGCGTGCCGGTGGTGACCCACATGATGTGGTACCGCAACGGTTCGGCGGACGATCCGATCGGCCAGTCGGGCATCGCGCATTTCCTCGAACACCTCATGTTCAAGGGGACGGAGAAGCACCCGGCGGGCGAGTTCTCCAAGGTCGTCTCGGGCCTCGGCGGCCAGGAGAACGCCTTCACGTCCTTCGACTACACGGCCTATTTCCAGCGCGTCGCCCGCGAAAACCTCAAGGTCATGATGGAGTTCGAGGCCGACCGCATGACGAACCTCCTGCTCGAGGAATCCGTCATCGGTCCCGAGCGGGACGTGGTGCTGGAGGAGCGGCGCATGCGCGTCGAGACCGATCCGTCGGCTCAGCTTTCCGAGGCCATGGCGGCGTCGCTGTTCGTGCACCACCCCTACGGCATTCCGATCATTGGCTGGATGCACGAGATCGAGACCCTCAACCGCGACAACGCCCTCGATTACTATCGCCGCTTCTACACCCCCGAGAACGGCATTCTGGTGGTGGCCGGCGACGTCACGGAAGACGAGGTCCGGCGCCTTGCCGAGGGCACCTACGGCCGGGTCCCTCCGCACGGGAAGCGCCCGGTGCGCATCCGCCCGCGGGAGCCGGAACCGGTTGCGGCCCGCCACGTCATCGTGGCCGACCCGAAGGTGGAGCAGCCCACCCTGCAGCGCCTCTATCTCGTCCCGTCCTGCCGCACGGCCACCCACCGCGACTGCTACGCCCTTGAATTGCTTGCCGAGGTGATCGGCGGCGGGCCGACATCCTATCTCTACCGCAAGCTCGTCCTGGAGCGCGGCCTCGCGGTGAATGCGGGCGCCTGGTACATGTCCTCCGCCATGGAGGACACCCGCTTCTGCGTCTATGCGGTTCCGGCCGAAGGCGTCTCGCTGCCCCAGCTCGAGGAGGCGGTGGATCAGATGCTGAGGGCGCTTCCCACGGAGGCCCTGGACGCCGATTCCATCGAGCGCGCCAAGACCCGCCTCGTGGCCGAGACGATCTATTCCACCGACAGCCAATCCTCGCTCGCCCGCATCTACGGGTCGGCTCTCGCCATCGGCGAGACCATCGAGGAAGTGCGGCGCTGGCCGGCCGGGATCGAGGGGATCCAGAAGGACGAACTCGCCTCCGCCGCCGAGCGCTATCTCACCCGGCGCCGCTCCGTGACGGGTTACCTGCAGAAGCCGGCCGTCTGACCGCCTGCGTATCGATTGAGGGAAAGATGACCGCTTCTGTCGAAACCTTGTCGTCGTCACCCACCACGGTGAAGGCGCTGACCTCGCCCCTCGGGATCGAGGTGTGGCACGTGGAATCCGATGTTGTGCCGCTGATCGCCGTGTCCTTCATCTTCGAGGGCGGATCGGCGCATGATCCCAAGGAGCGCCCCGGGGTGGCGCAGATGCTCGCCCGGCTCCTCGACGAGGGCGCGGGCGACTATAACTCCGATGCCTTCCAGGAGCGCCTGGCGGCCCGCGCCATCGAGCTGTCGTTCAATGCGGGCAACGATGCAGTCGGCGGCTCGCTCAAGACCCTGGTCAAGCACGCGGACGAGGCCTTCGAGCTCCTGCGCCTGGCCCTGGCCGAGCCGCGCTTCGATCCTGACTCCGTCGAGCGCGTCCGCGCCCAGACCATCGCGGGCCTGCGCTATCAGCAGAACGATCCCGGCGTCGTGGCGACCCGCCGCTTCTTCGAGGAGGGCTTTGCGGGCCACGCCTACGGGCGTCCGACCTCCGGCACTCCCGAGAGCGTGGCGGCCATCACCCGGGATGACCTCGTGGCCATGCACCGGGCGATGATCGTCCGCGGACGGGTCAAGCTCGCGGTGGTGGGCGCGATCGACGACGAGCGCCTCTCCGGCTTGGTCGACAAGGTGTTCGGCTCCCTGCCCGAGGGCGGACCCCTCGCCCATGTGGAGCCCGTCGCGCTCAAGACGAACGACAAGCGCATCGTGGTCGATCTCGACGTGCCGCAATCGGTGATCCGGTTCGGCACGAACGGCATCCCCTGGCGCGATCCCGGCTTCATCCCGGCCTATGTGCTCAACCACATCCTGGGCGGCGGCGCCTTCACGTCGCGCCTGTTCCAGGAGGTGCGCGAGAAGCGCGGCCTCGCCTACAGCGTCGGCACCTCCCTGGTGAGCTACCGCGCGGCCGCCATGACCTGGGGCTACACCGCCACCAAGAACGAGCGCGTGGCCGAATGCCTCGACGTGATCGCGGGCGAGATGGCGCGGCTGACGCAGGATGGTCCCACCGACGAGGAGCTGCAGAAGGCGAAGGACTACCTGATCGGCTCCTACGCGCTGGGCTTCGACACCTCCACCAAGATCGCCCATACCCTGGTGCAGATCGCCTTCGAGGACCTGGGCATCGACTATATCGGCCGCCGCAACGCGCTGGTCGGAGCCGTCACCCAGGCCGATATCCGCAAGGCTGCCGAGCGCATCTTCGGCGACGGGAAAATGCTGACCGTGATCGCCGGCCGGCCGGCGGGGGTATAGGTTCGGCGGTCCGGTCGGACGATCCCATCCCGATGAGCCGTTCTGGGCGCGGGTTCCGTCTCCCCTTGCCCTAGTCTCGGCCCCCTCTCTGCCTTAATGTTTCGCTCTTCTTTGGACGAGCTGGAGCATCCCTCAATGGCCCTTGAGCAATCGATCGATCTCGCCTTCACCTCCCGGATCGGGGAGGGCGGCCTGGAGCAGGAGGCGTTCGAGACAGCCCTCGGGGAGGTCGGGGAGGCCATGAAGCGGCTCTCCGAGGATGACGCCTCGGGCCGGCTGCCGCTGCTGCACATGCCCCGCGCCTCCGACGATCTCGCGGCCGCGCGGGAGGCCGCCGCCTGGCTGCGCCAGGACGCGACGGACGTGGTGTTCCTCGGCACGGGCGGATCGAGCCTCGGCGGGCAGGCGCTGGCGCAGCTCAGGGACTACGCGGTGCCGGGCGCGGGCCGCTTCACCGAGAGCCCGCGGGTCCACTTCCTCGACAACCTGG
>DASQTM010000451.1:0-2365 GCA_035641875.1 Microvirga sp.
TTGTTCGGGAACTGCCCCGCCCCGATGGTGCGCCGGCTGCCCACATGGGTCAGATCCGGGCCGAGCTGCCCGTTGGCTTCGGTGCCGCGTACCACATGGCAGGAGCCGCAGCCGCCGCTGCGGAACAGGTCGCGGCCCCTGGCCCGGAACGGAATCGCGGGCTCCGGGGCAGGCTGCGCCTGTGTTCTTCGCCATGTTTCGTATTCGGCGGGCTCCAGCGCCGTCACGTCGAAGGCCATGCGCGCATGCTGGGCGCCGCAGAACTCGGCGCATATGCCGCGATAGATTCCGGGCCGTTCCGCCGTGAAGTTGAAGCGGTTGATCCGGCCCGGGATCATGTCGATCTTGCCGCCGAAATTCGGGATCCAGAAGCTGTGGATCACGTCGGCTGCCGTCACCGACACGGTGATCGGCCTGCCGATGGGAATGACGAGCTCGTTTGCGGTCGAGAACTCCGCCTGCTCACCCTCGGCCGGGTAGCGCACCCGCCACCAGTACTGTTCGCCGATCACCTCGATCTGCAGCGCGCCGGGTTGCGGGACATCGACATCCCGCATGACGACGAGACCATAGGGAAGAAGCAGCGAGAGAGTCACGATGGGAAAGGCCAGACCGCCATAGACAATGGTTCTGCGGGTTCCGAGCCAGGCGCGACGCTCCGGCGGCGCAAAGACGGCATAGAGCAGAAGGGCCGTTACGAAGAGAAAGATGAGAGTTGCCCCCACCGTCATGACGACGGTGAGCCGGTAGAGATCCCACGCATCGCCCCCGGCCGGATCGAGGGCTGACTGCACGCCGCTGCAGCCTGCAAGCGGAAATGTCCACAGAAGCCCGCCCCCGCGCCTCAGAACGGGGTCAAGCCGCCCTCGGAGGCGCTTCAGGGTCGTTTCAGAGTCCATCCGCCCTAGATCGTTTCTGCATGCATTGAACGGAAAAGCTTGGCCGTGAGACTTGGTTCCCGAAAGGCATTCCTGAACAGGCCCCTCAGGACCGAACTAGGTCTCGCGGCGGTATTCGCCACCATCCTGTGCGACATCCCGGCCCTGGCTCATGGGGCGGCACCGCACGACGCTGGCAACCTCTGGCATGCGTGGCATGCGGATCCACTGATCTCGGCGCCGTTGCTCGCATCGTGCCTGCTCTTCATTCGAGGCGTCCGGCATCTGCGGCGGGATTTGGGACGATTTCCTCCCGGCTTCGGTCCATGGCATATCGCCTGCTTTGCCTTGGGAGCGGTCCTGCTCGTCATCGCGCTGCTCTCGCCGCTCGAGGCGCTGACCTCGGCCCTGCTCTGGGCTCACATGGTGCAGCACATCCTGCTGATCGCGGTTGCGCCGCCGCTTCTCGTCCTCGGCAAGCCGGAGGTTGCGTGGCTGTGGGCGCTGCCGGTGCATTGGCGGCGCGGTATGGCGCGCCACGGACCGCTGCGGTCACTGCTCTCGATCCTGTCGCCCTGCGCACGGCCCATTCCGGCGGCTCTGATCCACATGGCGACCCTGTGGGTCTGGCACAGCCCGATGCTGTTCGATGCGGCACTCGCCTCCGACAGGCTGCACTGGCTGGAGCATGTCATGTTCTTCGGAACGGCGCTTCTGTTCTGGCGGGCGGTGATCAAGGCGCATTCCGGCCGCGAGGCCGCCGCTGCCGCGTTGATCGCCAGCTTCATCACCCTGCTCCAGAGCGGCCTCCTGAGCGCCCTTCTCAGCTTCGCCCGCGAGGCGCTGTATCATGCGCCGAACACGATGGATTGGGGTTTGACGGCTCTGGAAGATCAGCAACTGGCAGGAGCTATCATGTCTCTTCCCATGTGCGCGATCTATCTTGCGGCAGGACTCATCATGGCGCTCCGGCTCCTGACACCTGGAGCGGAACGGACGCGACGCTCGCCGGTTGCCCCGACAGATGCCCTGAAGCCGAGCAGATGATCCTTCGCCCAATCCTCCTGATATCCCTCGCCCTAACAGGACTTGCCGCCTGCAGCGACCCGCAGGATCCCTCCTCGCGCCTCGCGATTGCAGGTGGCGAGCCCAAGGAGGGGCATGCCCTCATTCAGGCCTATGGCTGCGGCACCTGCCATACGATCGAGAATGTCCGTGGCGCGCGGGGCAAGGTGGGACCGCGCCTGGAGAACTATGCGCAGCAGCATCTCCTCGCCGGCTTCCTGCCGAACACGCCACAGAACCTGATCGCCTGGCTCATCGATCCCGTCGCCCTGAAGCCCACAACCGGCATGCCTGCGCAGGGCGTGACCGAGACAGAGGCCCGGCACATGGCCGCTTATCTTTATTCATTGGGTCGCGATGAGATGCAGGTCTATCCGCCCGATCCGCCTCTCCCGTTGCGCGACGAGGATGAGGTGGCAGCG
>DASQTM010000452.1:0-2871 GCA_035641875.1 Microvirga sp.
TTGGCCCAGGCGGGCATCGATCTCTCCGACCTCTCCTTCGTGGAAACCCACGACTGCTTCACCGTGGCCGAGCTTATCGAATACGAGGCCATGGGCCTGACGCCGCGAGGGCAGGGGGCCGTGGCCATCAAGGAAGGCTGGACGCAGCGGGACGGAAAGCTGCCGGTCAACCCCTCCGGCGGTCTGAAATCCAAGGGTCATCCGATCGGCGCCACCGGCGTCTCCATGCACGCGCTCTCGGCCATGCAACTCTGCGAGGAGGCCGGCGGCATTCAGGTGAGGAACCCGGTGCTGGGCGGCGTCTTCAACATGGGCGGCGCGGCGGTGGCGAACTACGTGAGCGTGCTTGAGCGGATCAAGTGACCAAGCACAAGGTGCTTGGTCATCCCCGGCGAGCGTAGCGAGGGAAGGGGATCCACTCTCACGTGTTGAGTTAATGGATTCCCTCCCCCTCCGCTTCGCTCCGGCCGGGAATGACACGGGAGCGTTGCCTACTCCCCCGGCGCCTTGGCCTGGATGGCGAGCGCGTGCAGGCCCCTGTCGAAAGCTTCCTTAACCGCGTCGTTCACGAGGCGGTGGCGCTCGACGCGGCTCTTGCCGGAGAAGGCGTCCGACACGATATAAAGACGGAAGTGAGTTTCTCCGCCCTCCCGCCACCCGGCATGGCCGTGATGCTGCTCCGACTCGTCCTTGACGGTCAGAGAGGTGGGTTGCAGGCGCTCCTGCAAAGCTTGCGTGATCCAATGCTGAAGGGTCATGCTCTTTTGTAAACCTTTTTGAACGGGTCTGCGGCGAAAAGCGCTGAGGTCTTGGCTCAGCGTCCCAAGCCACTCATAATCATTGTGTCATGGATCTCAATTCGCCCTTCTTCGACCGCATCCGGATCAAGCCTTCCTGCGACGAACCGCAGGAGACCAAGGGTCCCGCCTGCGAACATCCCTCTTGCCAGGCGGCGGGCGAGTTCCGCGCGCCCAAGGGGCGCAGCCATGAGGGGCAGTACTGGCGGTTCTGCCTCCAGCATGTGCGCGAGTACAATGCCTCGTACAATTATTTCGACGGCATGTCCGATTCCGCCGTGGCGGCCTACCAGAAGGACGCCATCATCGGCCATCGCCCGACCTGGGCCATGGGGGTGAACTCGGCCGCCAAACCCGAAGGCGAAGGGGCCAAGGGCGAGACCCGGGATTGGGCTTATGTGGATCCCTTGGGCATCCTGAGGGGCGAGGACTTCACCCAGGCCAAACATCGGCAGGCGCCGGCCGAGCCCAAGCGGCCCCGCTATACCGGCGCGGCGCGCCGGGCTCTCGACGTGCTCGGCCTCGACGAGGCCGCCGACGGACCCGCCATCAAGGCCCAGTACAAGGCCCTGGTGAAGCGGTTCCATCCAGACGCCAACGGGGGCGACCGCTCCTTCGAGGAGCGCCTGCGCGACATCATCAAGGCGCATGACACCCTGAAGACCGCCGGTCTCTGCTGAAGCAACCTCATTTCATGCAGGTCCCTCCAGCATTTTAGGAAATTGCGCCGCACCGCCATGGAGGTTAAGAAGCCCCTGGCACATCGACATTGAAACCGACCCGACCGAGAGGCCCCTATGACGGCACATACCGAGACAGCATCCCAGGCGCCGGACATGAAAGTGTCCGTGCGACAGGTCTTCGGCATCGACTCGGATCTGGAGGCTCCCGCCTTTTCTCGGCCAGAGGAGCATGTGCCCGATCTCGACCCGGACTACCTGTTCGACCGCGAGACGACGCTCGCCATCCTGGCGGGCTTCGCCCGCAACCGCCGCGTGATGATCACCGGCTACCACGGCACCGGCAAGTCGACCCATATCGAGCAGGTGGCGGCCCGGCTCAACTGGCCCTGCGTGCGCGTGAACCTGGACAGCCACGTGTCCCGCATCGACCTCGTGGGCAAGGACGCCATCGTGCTCCAGGAGGGCAAGCAGGTCACCGCCTTCCAGGACGGCATCCTGCCCTGGGCGCTCCAGAACAACGTTGCCCTCGTGTTCGACGAATACGACGCGGGCCGTCCCGACGTGATGTTCGTGATCCAGCGCGTGCTGGAGCAGTCGGGCAAGCTCACCCTTCTGGACCAGAAGCGGGTGATCCGGCCCCATCCGGGCTTCCGGCTGTTCGCCACCGCCAACACGGTCGGTTTGGGCGACACCTCGGGCCTCTACCACGGCACGCAGCAGATCAACCAGGGCCAGATGGACCGCTGGTCCATCGTCACCACCCTCAACTACCTGCCGCACGACAAGGAGGTGGACATCGTCCTCTCCAAGGCCAAGCACTACCAGGCGGATGCCTCGGGCCGGGACATCGTCAACAAGATGGTGCGCGTGGCCGACATGACCCGCAGCGCCTTCATGAACGGCGACCTCTCCACGGTCATGAGCCCGCGCACGGTGATCACCTGGGCCGAGAACGCCGAGATCTTCGGCGACACGGGCTTCGCCTTCCGGGTCACCTTCCTCAACAAGTGCGACGAGCTGGAGCGCGCCCTGGTGGCGGAGTTCTACCAGCGCTCCTTCGGCAAGGAGCTGCCGGAGAGCGCCGTGAACATGGTTTTAAGCTAATCAACGGCCAGGCATCCTCATCCTGAGGAGCGCAGCGTCTCGAAGGATCAGGGTGCCGGGTCCAGAGCTCACTGGAGACGCCCTCGTTCTTCGAGACGGCCTGCGGCCTCCTCAGAATGAGGGCTTATCGGAGGCGACAGGCAGGAATGTCCATCTCGAACCGCAAGCCAGGCGACAAGAAGGAAGCGCCGGCGGAGCCGCTGAAGCGCTCCATCGCCGGCACCATGAAGGCCATCGCCCGCAAGCCCGATCTGGAGGTGACGTTCGCGTCCGACCGGCCGGCGCTC
>DASQTM010000453.1:0-3200 GCA_035641875.1 Microvirga sp.
CGTGAGCACCGGGAAGACGTGGTTGAGGAAGTAGTCCTCGAGCCAGGAAGCCTCGGATTTCGTCAGACCGGTTCCCTCAACGAGGACGATGCCCTCCTCCAGCACGGCGTCGCGCAACTCCCCCCAGCGCTTCTGCTGGTCGGAGGCCAGATGGGCCACCGCGACCGAGATCCGCGTCAGCTGCTCCTGGGGCGTCAGGCCGTCCTGGGACGAGGCGGCTACGCCCGAGCGCACCTGGCCTCTGAGGCCGGCGACGCGCACCATGAAGAACTCGTCCAAGTTGTCGGCCGAGATCGACAGGAAGCGCAGCTGCTCCAGGAGCGGGTGGTGACGGTTGGAGGCTTCCTCCAGCACCCGCCTGTTGAACTGGAGCCAGGACAGCTCCCGGTTGATGTAGCGCTGAGGGAACTGCCGCAGGGCCGCCCCATCGAGGTCGATATCCGGCGGAGCCTTCGGCAGGGGCGTCTCGCTGACGGCTTCCTCCTCGGCCAAGTCTATCGCGCCGCGCACATCCAGCTCCGCCGCCTGCTTCTGGGGCGCTCGTTTTGCCCTGGGTTTCGTGACGGTTTCACGACGGTTCGACGACAAGGCGCTGGGATCAAGCTTCACTCGATTTCATCCGTTTCCTGAGCGGCTCCGAGAATTTCGGCCGCAATCGCCCGCGACACCCGCCGCCCCCGGCTGAGAGCCTCCCGGTCGAGGAGGTTCACGACCTCGGCGGCCTTGGCCAGGGACCGTTCGATCCGCAGGGCGATATAATCGACAACACTGGTGTCGACCACGAGTTGCCTGTCCACGAACAGCTTGACCAGAACGGCCTTGAGCAGGGCGTCGTCCGGGGGATCCAGGGAGACGCTCGGGGCGAGGCGAAGGCGGGAGAGAAGGTCCGGCGTGGTCAGGCCCCAGCGGTCGGGCGGCGCCTCGCAGGTGATGAGCACATGGGTCCGGCGCTCCCGCGCCAGATTCAGGAGATGGAACAGGGCCGGCTCGTCCCGCTCGCCCCGGTCCATGTCCTCGAGCGCCAGCGCTCCGTTCGACACGAGATGGGGCACCTTGTCTCCTGTGACCTCGCGGGCGTCGACCGTCCAGGCGTGAGCGTTCGTCGCCCAGATGGAGGCCAGGTGGCTCTTGCCGCTGCCCCGCGGTCCGACGAGCAGGAGGATCGTGTCCGGCCAGTCGGGCCAGATCTCGATCCGGCCATAGGCCCCCTCGTTGGACGGGCTGACGAGAAAATCCTCGGCCCCGTAGCGGGGATCGAGGGGCAGATCGAAGGCAAGCTGCTTGGGCGCCTCACGCATCGGCGTCGGCCTTCACAGGGGCTTCGAGATCGACCCTCGGCTTCAGGATCACCGGATCGGCGCCCCGGTAGAGCGGGCTCGACAGGTACTGGCGCAGGGCGAAGCGCGCGATGACGCCCATGGCGGCGGCGAGCGGCACCGCGAGCAGCAGGCCGACGAAGCCGAAGAGAGCGCCGAAGGCCAGCAGGGCGAACATGAGCCAGACCGGGTGGAGGCCGATGGAATCGCCCACCAGCTTGGGGGACAGGATGTTGCCCTCCACGAACTGGCCGAAGATGAAGATGCCCAGCGTCGCCACGATCATGGTCCAGTCGGGCCAGAACTGCACGATGGCGACGCCCAGGGACAGGATGAGCCCGGTGAGCGAGCCCACATAGGGGATGAAGCTCAACAGCCCCGAGATCATGCCGATCAGAGCCCCAAAGTTCAGCCCGACGATGGACAGGCCCACCGCGTAGAAGGTGCCGAGGATGAGGCAGACCATGGCCTGCCCCCGGACGAAGCCCGCAATCGCCTGATCGATGTCCCGGGCGATGGAGCGGATCGTCTCCCGGTGCCGGGTGGGCATCCAGGAATCCACCGTGCGCACCATCCGGTCCCAGTCGACGAGCATGTAGAAGGCCACCACCGGGGTCACCACCAGCAGGGAGAAGATGCCGATCAGGGCCTGGCCCCCGGACCAGAGCGACTGCAGGAAGGCGCCGAGCCAAGCGACGCCCTGGCTGATCAGGTTGCCGACGGAGGTCTGCATCTCGGGCAGGGCGTTCTCGACCCCGAGCCGCCTGATCAAGGGTCCGAGCTGCTCGGTTCCGAGCTGCTGGAGCCGCGCCACGTAGCTGGGAAGCCGCTCCACGAAGGCCCCGATCTGCTGCACGGCGAACGGCACCAGGATGACCAGGGTGACGATGAACACCAGGACGAACAGGACGAGGATGAGCAGGCTCGCCCCGAGACGCCCGATCCCGATCTTCTGCAGCCGGTCGGCCAGGGGGTCGAGCAGGTAGGCGAGCGCAAAGCCCGCCACGAAGGGCAGGAGGATGCCGCGCAGGATGAACAGCAGCAGCACCGTCGCGACCAGCGCCGCCGTCCAGAATCCGATCTGCCTCTGGATCGTCATGGGCTCTCCATCCGTCAAAACCTCGTCTCCCGGAGTTGACCCCCTGGGCATGAGGTCAACTCCCAGCCTTCCCTATGCGGCGTCTTCCGGACGAAAACCGGTTCGCTTTTCCTGAAAACGCTTCAGCCCGTCATATGCCGCAGCCAGCCTCCGAGATAGGCACCGGCGGAAGCGACGGTCAAGGCTGCGACGACCAGCATGGCGATATCCTCCAGCCCCGCAAGCTCCGCCCCGAAGGCGTTGGCGGCGAGAACGAACGCCGCGAAGGCGATCTGGGCCGCCGTGTTCAGCTTGCTGACGAGCAGCGGCTTGATCGCCACGGGGCGGCTCATCACCCAGGACAGGAGCACGGCGGCGACGATCATTACGTCCCGGGACACCACCACGATGGCGAGCCAGCTCGGGATCGCTCCCACGACGGCGAGCGTCACATAGATCGAGACCAGAAGCGACTTGTCGGCCAGGGGATCGATATAGGCCCCGAACTCGCTCCTCATGTCGAA
This sequence comes from Microvirga sp., assembly GCA_035641875.1. Classification (GTDB taxonomy): domain Bacteria; phylum Pseudomonadota; class Alphaproteobacteria; order Rhizobiales; family Beijerinckiaceae; genus Microvirga. The sequence goes on from DASQTM010000453.1 coordinate 2,919, forward strand.
GTGCCGGGCGATGAACCCGTCCACCGCGTCCGAGACCCCCGCCACCACGAACAGCCCGAAGGCCGCCGCCCACCGCTGCTGCATGATCATGACGATCACGACGGGAACCAGGATGAGGCGGCCGATGGTGATGATGTTGGGAATGGTCATCAGGGGAGATGATGGTGGTTTGCAGCGGCGAGTTCAATCTCGGGGCGAGGGGTAGGGATAACAGGCCGTTGCGCCCCAGCATCCTGGCCTGTCATCCCCGCGCAGGCGGGGATCCATCACCACGAGGGTGGG
>DASQTM010000454.1:0-9291 GCA_035641875.1 Microvirga sp.
GGCCGCGCAGCCCCGCCGCAAGAGCTTCTGGGCCACCCTGTTCGGGGGCAGCGACGAGGACGAGGATGCGGAGGAGATCCGGACCGCGTCACGGTCCGGCCGCTCCATCTTCGCGTCGCGCAGGGCGGCGCCGAGCAATCCCCAGAACTACTATGCCAGCGACGCCAATTCCTCGGTCTATGCGGTGCTCCAGCCCGCCCCGGCGCAGCCGGTCATGCGCCAGGCTCCCGTCGCGCAGCCCAGGCCGGAGCCGCCCGCGCCCGCCGTGGTGGCCGCCATGGCGCCGGCCCTGCGCGAGGACCTTTCGCCTCCAGCTCCCCCGCAGCAGCCGCCGACCCGGATCAGCGGATTGCCGAGCACCGTCGAGACCCCGGCCGGCCGGTCCCTTGCCTGGCAGCCGGAGCCGGAAGGCCCGGCCGGCGGCTCCGGCCTGTCGATGCCGAAGGGCATGGCCTTTGCGCCGATCCCGCCCCGCCGTCCCGATGCGGCTGAGTCGGGCGAGCCTGTGGCTCTCGCCTATGTGCCGCTGCCGCCCGCCCGGCCCGGCTCCCCATCCGCGAACAACCCGATGCCGGCCCTAGCGGAGCTGCGCAGCTCCGTGGAACTGGCGGCCAATCTTCAGTCGGCCCAGGTTCCGCTCCCGCCGCCTCGTCCCGATTCGCGCCCGGTGGTGCTTGCCTCCGCCGGCCCCGCGGATATCCGGATCACGGGCTCGACGGCAAGGAATCTGCCGCAGGACGTCGCGCCGCCCAAGCCCGTCGCGGCTCCCGACGCGAGGACGCTTTCGAACGGCAGGAAGCCTTCCATGACGGCCTTGAGCGCCCTGATGTCGGCCGAGCCGAGCCTGCATATGGGCTTCTCGTCAAAGCCCGTGGGGGAACTGGCGACAAACCGCTTCACCGGTCCGGCGGTCAAGCCGCTGCCTGTGGTAAGATGAAGGAAGCGGGGTGAAACCCGCCCCCTGCCGTTTTACGGTTTGATCCTGGACCTGTTCGTTGAACGGCGCCGGTCTGCCTGACCGTTCCGGCTGTCGGCCTCTCCGGGCATCCTGAAGCCTACCGGGCTTTTGGACTGGGCGGCCGCTTCTCCCTGGTGACTACCAACTAATGCGTACTCCACCGGAGCGGCCGAGGTACCCATCCGGATGCAGGCCAATTCCGGCGCAGGAAAGTACTCTCAAGGTCAATCTCAGTAAGGCTGATAATGATGACCTTGATATCCGCCTGCACCGACAAAGCGTTTCGCAACGGAGTCCTGCCCATGGCCTACCTGTGGATGGTCGAGGCGGTTGCCCACAACGACAACGTTGCAGCATGGATCCAAGCCGGATTGCGCAGTCGTCGCCGTCGCTCGCCCCTTCCCATGGCCTTTGGAAGGACAGCAGCGGCGTCCAAAATGGCGGTCGAGGCCGGCCGTCGCGCAGGGATGAAAAAGGCCCTTCGCCGCAAAGCGAAGGGCCTTGGAAAACTCCACCCTGCCGAATGTCCGGCGGAGGATTATCCCGCCATGCCCAGCGCCTGCATGTAAAGTTCGAGGATCGCCTCTTCCTCCTGGCGCTCGGCGTAATCGCGCTTGCGCAGGGAGATGATCTTGCGGAGCACCTTGGTGTCGAAACCGTTGCCCTTGGCCTCGGCGTAGACGTCCTTGATGTCGCCCGCGATGCCGGCCTTCTCCTCCTCGAGGCGCTCGATGCGCTCGATGAAGGCCTTCAGCTGATCGGCTGCGACGGATTCGGTTTGGAAAGCTGCGTCGTCCATGAAAGAAGCCCCTGGTTGATGGCGTTGGCGCCAGTGTTAGGTCGATTTGGTTGATGCCGCTTTAATGCCGCGGCTCGGGCTTCTCGAAGGCTTCGCGCTGCGCCGTCGTGGCCCCGGTTTGGTGGCGCTCCTTCCACTCCTCGTAGGGCATGCCGTAGACATGGGTCCGGCTCTCCTCCTTCGAGAGGGCGACGCCGCGCTCGTCGGCGGCGTCCTTCAGCCAGTTGGACAGGCAGTTGCGGCAGAAGCCCGCCAGGTTCATGAGGTCGATATTCTGCACGTCCGCTCGACCGCGCAGGTGTTCGAGGAGCCTCCGGAAGGCCGCGGCCTCCAGTTCCGTCCGGGTTGCAAGATCCATGTCCTTCATCAGCCCTGTCCTCGATGACGCCGCAGGCGCTCTCGCGTGCGGGACCCATAATGCTGCGGCGACCGGAGCGCCTCCTGCGCCGCCAGAGGCCCAAGAAGGCGGGCGAATCGCTCCGCCCATTCCTCCGCGCCCTCGTCTGCGGCGATCAGATCCTGCCGGATCTCGATCAGGGCGTTGGCAAGCCCTCGCACCGTGGCGTGGCGGTCGACCGTATCGCCCGCAAGCGCCCCATCATAAGGCTCGTTGTCGCCCACGACGAGTCCGTCCTCGGCGCTCAGACCCTGGAGCAGGGGCCTGGCGAAGCGGCTGTCCGCGTCCCACAGGATGCCCACGTGCCAGGGGCGCGGCCAGCCGCGCCAGATCGGCGTGAAGCTGTGCACCGTCACCACGACGGGCGGATGCCCCGCCGCCAGGGCCCGGTGAATGGCCGCGGAAACGGCCGCGTCATAGGGATCGTAGAAGCGCGCGATGCGCCTTTGAACCTCGGCCTCGTCCACCCCGGCATTGCCCGGGATCACCGCGCCGTCGGAGAGCCGCATCACCAGGGTCGGATCATCCCGCCCCCGGTTCGGGTCGATGATCAGGCGGGAGAACCGGGTGAGGATCGCCGGCGCCCCGAGACGGCGGGCAAGCGACCGGGTCACGGCGGCGGCCCCGATATCATAGGCGATGTGACGCCGGAACTCGGCCTCGGGCAGGCCGAGACCGCCCAGATCCGGCGGCACCGCGTTGGACGCATGATCGCACAGGATCAGGACGCCCGATTCGACGGCCCCAGCGACGACTTCGACAGGACAGGGCTCAAGGGCGGGATCGGCAAGCTTGAGCGCGGCGGAAGCGGACATGGGAACAAAGAGGCCGAAGGAGAATGGATTCAAGGGTTGAAGAAGAGCCTTAACCTGCCCTACCAAGGCTGGCAACGCGACCATCCGCGCAGCGATCTGCGAAAGAATTCATGCCCTCCACCTCCACCCCTGCACGCCTTGAGGCGGGCTTCGCCCCGGCTTTTGCCGCCCTCTGCCTGGGGGCGGTCGCCATGGGGATCTCGCCGATTTTCGTGCGCTTCTCGGCGGCTGACGTGGGGCCCTTCGCCAGCGCCTTCTGGCGCGTTGCGCTCGCCCTGCCGGTTCTCTACGCCTGGATGCGCATCGAGGAGGCGAAAGCGCCCGCGGGCGCGCCCCGGGCGTCCTTCACGGGGGCGACCGTTCTCAGCGGCCTCGTCTTCGCGGGCGACCTCTTCGTCTGGCACCAGTCGATCCTCAAGACCACGGTCGCCAACGCCACCTTCCTGGCCACCATGGCTCCGCTTTTCGTCGTCCTCATCGTGTGGCTCGTGATGAGGCAGCGGGTGGCCCGGGGCACCGTCGCCGGCCTTGTCCTATGCCTCCTCGGCGGCGCGGCCCTGATCGGCCAGAGCCTGCAGGTCGACCCCACCCGCCTGGAAGGCGACCTCTATGGGGTCATGACGGCCGTGTTCTTCGGCCTCTACTTTCTCACCGTGGAGAGGGCGCGGCAGCAGGCGGGAGCCGCCCGCGTCACCTTCGAGGCCAGCCTGATCACCGCAGCCATCCTTTGCGTCGTCGCCAACGTGCTCGACCCGCGGGTCCTTCCGCAAACCTGGCAGGGCGTCGCGGCGCTCACCGCCATGGCCCTCATCAGCCATGCGGGCGGCCAGGGGCTTCTCGCCGTGGCCCTTGGGCGCCTGCCTCCCGTCTTCTCGTCCCTAGTGATCTTCCTGGAAGCCGTGGCGGCGGCGATCTTCGGCTGGATCCTTCTCGGCGAGGCGCTCACCCTCGTCCAAGTCCTGGGCGGCGCGCTGATTCTGTTCGGGATCTGGACGGCCCGACCGAAGCCCAGGGCTCCTGTCGGATAGGGTCTCATGCCCCTGCGGCTCACGAGGAAGGGTGCGTCGAGGGGCTGTCCGCCTCGGGTCGAGCGCGTTTAGCGCGCCGAATGAGCATCAATTATGCCGGGAGGCCTTGATGCGCCGCCCCTTCTGGTCGACAACGATTCGCCATCATTCTCGAAGAATTGTGCAACTTCATTCCCTCTCCCCATCGGCTGAATCAGCATCCATGAAGGACCTCCCTGTCATATCGGCTCCGCGCTGGCGTCGAGGCCTCGGGCTCGCGACGATCCTCCTGGGCGGAGCCTTTTTGGCTGCGTCCCCGGCGCAGGCGGACCTGCGCCTGTGCAACATGACGTCGAGCCGGGTGGGCATCGCCCTTGGGTATCGGGACGCTCAAGGATGGGTGACGGAGGGCTGGTGGAGCCTGAACGCCCGCGGCTGCGAGACCTTGCTCAACGGTCAGCTCGGCGGCCGCTTCTATTATGTCTACGCCATCGATTACGACCGGGGCGGCGAATGGAGCGGACGCTCCTTCATGTGCACCCGGGAGCGGGAATTCACGATTCGCGGAACCGAAGACTGCCTCGCCAGGGGCTTCGACCGCAGCGGCTTCTTCGAAGTCGATACGGGTGAACAGAAAAGCTGGACGATCCAGCTGACGGAAACGAACCGCCCAGGGGGGCAATGACCATGAGACGCGCGCGGCGCACCAAAATTCTGGCGACCTTGGGACCGGCCTCCGAATCCCCGGAGATGATCGCCAAGCTATTCGAGGCGGGCGCCGACGTGTTCCGCCTCAACATGAGCCATCTGCCCAGGGAGCGGCTGAAGGAGCGGGTCGAGATGATTCGCTCCGTGGAGGCGAAGTTCAAGCGGCCCATCGCGATTCTCGCGGATCTCCAGGGACCCAAGCTGCGCGTGGGCGGCTTTGAGGGCGACGGCGCCATGCTGGTGCCGGGCCAGACCTTCACCCTGGACGAGGACGGGACCCCCGGCAACGCCGATCGCGTTCACCTGCCCCATCCAGAAATCCTCTCGTCGCTGGAGCCCGGCCACACGGTTCTCATCGACGACGGCAAGCTGCGCCTTCGGGTGAAAAGCGTGAAGCAGGGTTCGGCGGCGACCTCGGTGGAGGTTGCGGGCAGGATCTCCAACCGCAAGGGCGTGAGCCTGCCGGACACGGTGATCCCCGTCGCCGCCATGACCGAAAAGGACCGCTCGGACCTCGAGGCGGCCCTGGACGCCGGCGTCGACTGGATCGCCCTCTCGTTCGTGCAGCGCCCCGAGGACGTGGCCGAGGTGAAGAAGGTGGCGCGGGGCCGCGCGCTCGTCATGTCGAAGCTCGAAAAGCCTCAGGCCATCGCCCGCCTCGACGAGATCATGGAAATCTCCGATGCGGTCATGGTGGCTCGCGGCGACCTCGGGGTGGAGATGCCGCTGGAGCGGGTTCCCGGCATTCAGAAGCGCATCATCCGCCTGGCGCGCCGCCTCGGCAAGCCGGTGGTGGTCGCGACCCAGATGCTGGAATCGATGATCACCTCGCCGGTTCCGACCCGCGCCGAGGTCTCCGACGTGGCCACCGCCGTCTATGACGGGGCGGATGCGGTGATGCTGTCGGCCGAAAGCGCCTCCGGCCAGTACCCGGTCGATGCGGTCGCCACCATGAGCCGGATCGCCGAGGAGGTGGAGCAGGACCAGAACTACTGGTCGATCATGCGCACCCTCAACACCGAGCCTGAAGCGACCGGCTCGGACGCCATCGCGGCCGGCGCGCACCAGATCGCCGAGACGCTCCACCTGAAGACCATCGCCGCCTGGACCTATTCGGGCTCGACGGCCTTCCGCATCGCCCGCGAGCGGCCCAACACCACCGTGGTGGCGCTCACCCCGAGCCAGCACACGGCCCGCCGCCTGGCGCTGGTCTGGGGCGTGCATTCCATCCGCACGAAGGACGCCAGCGACATCGACGACATGGCGTTCCGCGCCTGCAAGTTCGCCGTGCGCGAGGGGTTCTCGGCGATCGGCGAGCGCGTCATCATCGTGGCGGGCGTGCCCTTCGGCACGCCGGGCGCCACCAACATGGTGCGCATCGCCTTCGTCAACCAGGAGCACGCCGCCAAGGCCTAGGCGTTCCTAAGTGGCTCCTGCCCTGGCCGGCGCAATCCGTTCGGCCAGGGCCTCGATGGCCGAGAGGACGCGTTCCGGCCTGGCATATTGCGGCAGGTGTCCGACCCCCGGCAGGACGATCAGCTCCGCGCCTGCCACGTCCCGGGCAAACGAGCGGCTGTGGAGATCGGTCCAGACGACCTCGTCCAGGTCCCCGCCCATGACGATGGCCGGCAGGCGGATCTCGCCGTAGCGGGCGCTTTGCCGGGTGACGGCGTCGTGGAGCACCGCGATGTCCCGCGAATTGGCGTGGAAGGCCGCCGGCCGCAGCAGCAGGGGGATGAACGCCTTCTCCAGGAAGCCCGGCGGAACCGGCTGCGGCGCAAAGCTCTTTCGTGCGGCCGAGCGGAAGAGCAGACGGCCGATGGGAATGGCGAGCGTGTGCGCGAACAGCCATCCCACCGGCGAGGCCGTGAGGCGGTCGTACCAGGAGATGGAGCCGCCGGGCCATGGATGGGTCACGCCCGAGAGGATGAAAAGCGCCCCGGCCACGTCCGTGTGGTCGAGGCCGAAATGCGGCACGACCGCTCCGGACCAGGAATGTCCGGCGATCACCGCGTTCCGGACCCCGAGCCGGCGGAGGGCCCCCGCGATGATCGCCGCCTGCCAGGCGGGTTGCGCCCCGCCGATTCCGCGCCTGCGCCGGCTCCAGCCGTGTCCCGGCCGGTCGAAGGCGATGACCCGGTAGCGCGTCGCGAGGGCGGTGCCGAGCCCCAGCATGGATTCGACGAGGTTCGACGTGGCTCCATGCAGGAGGACGACCGTGCCGCGGGGCTCGGCGTCACGAGGCGCTTGGTCGAGAAAATGGAGCCGGCATCCCTCGACCTCCATGGACCGGCCCGTGGCCGGATAGAGCCTCTCGACCCGGCGGGTATGGGCCCAGGTGAAAACGGCCCCGAGGGCGAGAACCAGCGCCAGGAATGCCAGGACGAGGAGGATCAGGTTCATGCCTTGGCGCGGATCAGAGGGACTGGCCGTCCACGTCCGGAGCGAGACGGGTCACGATGGTCTGAACGGCCGTGAGCTGTGGATTGATCTTGAGCGCCCGCCGATAGGCCTCGAGCGCCCGGGCCTTGTCGTCGGACGCCATGAAGATATGGCCGAGCCCGGTCCAGGCGTTGAAATGCCGTGGCTCCAGCTTCAGCACCCGGTGCAGATCGGCCATGGCGGCCACCGGGTCGTCAAGCTGGTAGAATACGGTGGCCCGCTTGTACCAGGCTTCCGCCCAGTTGGGCTGGAGGGCGACCACCCGGTCGAGGAGTTCGATGGAGAGCGGCAGGTCCTTGGACCCGAAGGCTTCGGCGGCGCGGCTCAGGAGAAGGTCCGCCGTGTCGGAGCCGGAGCGGGCGAAGCGCCGCTCGATGAGGGACGAGATGCCCTCGGCCTCCCGCTCGGACTCGGCCTTGCCCAGGCGCTCGAAGAGATCGTCGAGGGTCGAGGGGCGGGGAGCGGGCTTGGCCGGCGCGGCCTGGTCCTTGGGCCGGGCAGCTTCCTGCGCACCCAGGGGGTGCGCGGCCAAGGTCAGCATTGCGGTCAGCAGGCACGCGAAAAAGCGCATGCCGGGATTCTAGGATCCCGGCATGCGTCGTCAATTCATAAAAACGTGCGCGGCATCGCCGCAGCGAACTTAGCCCTGGCGAGCCTTGTAGCGCTTCTGGGTCTTGTTGATGATGTAGACCCGGCCCTTGCGACGAACCAGCTGGTTGTCGCGGTGACGGCCGCGGATCGACTTCAACGAGTTACGGATCTTCATATCCGGTCTCCTGCGGCCCTTCGGGAAGGCCGGAACGATAAGAAATGGTGGGCGCGGCTGGGATCGAACCAGCGACCCCTACGATGTCAACGTAGTGCTCTCCCGCTGAGCTACGCGCCCGGGAAACGGTGTTTTCAGGCCCCGTTTCATGTGTGGGGGCGATATACCGACAAGCAGGCCGGGACGCAAGCCGGGAGGCTCAACCTTTTTCAGGCGGCCATCATTTTATCGACTTCGCTCACCAGATCGCGCAGGTGGAACGGCTTCGACAGGATCTTCGCATCGCGGGGAGCCTGGGAATCCGGATTGAGGGCGACCGCCGCAAAGCCGGTGATGAACATGACCTTGATGTCAGGGTCGAGCTCGGTGGCCCGGCGGGCCAGCTCGATGCCGTCCATCTCGGGCATGACGATGTCGGTCAGGAGGAGCTCGAACGGCTCCTCGCGCAGGCGGTTATAGGCCGAGAGGCCATTGTCGAACGAGGCGACGTCGTAGCCTGCGTTCTGCAGCGCCTTCACAAGGAAGCGCCGCATGTCGTTGTCGTCTTCGGCGAGGAGGATCTTCATCGGTGGCTTGCCCCGAATCGTGGCGGAAGTGCTCAAGCCTTCATGAGGGCTCCCGGTAAATAAGCCGTGAAAGAAGGACGCAGTTCCCCCACGGAATTGTCATGGACAGCCGGCCAGCCTGCCTTACACTAGCCCGAGCGACCGTTTCTTATTCAAAGAACCCTTACCCTGATGCGGCCAGTCATTACCGACGAGTTCAATCCCCCCTTTCTTGTCACCGAGCCCTCCGGGCAGACGATTCCCTTCGTCTTCAACGTTCCCCATGCGGGCGCCGTCTATCCGGCCTCCTTCCTGACCGCGTCGCGCCTCGACTCCATGGCTCTCCGGCGGTCCGAGGACGCGTTCGTGGACGAACTGTTCTCCACCGTGGTGGGCCTTGGCGCTCCGCTCATGGCGGCGTGCTTTCCCAGGGCCTATCTCGACCTGAACCGGGAGCCCTACGAACTCGATTCGCGCATGTTCGACGGACGGCTGCCGCCGTTCGCCAATACCCGCTCCATGCGGGTGGCCGGGGGCCTGGGCACGATCCCGCGCATCGTGGCGGACGGCCAGGAGATCTACCATTCGCGCCTCAGGGTCGATGAGGCGCTGCACCGGATCGAGTGGCTCTACAAGCCCTATCATCGCGCCCTACGCCAGCTTGTGCGGCGCACGAGCGAGATGTTCGGGCATGCGATCCTGATCGACTGCCACTCCATGCCCTCCTCCAGCGTGAGCCGGGAGGATGTTTCCAAGGCCGACATCGTTCTGGGGGACCGCTACGGCACCAGCTGCGCTCCCCTTCTCATGGACCTCACCGAGGCCGCCCTGCGGGCACGCGGCTATACGGTCGT
>DASQTM010000455.1:0-6569 GCA_035641875.1 Microvirga sp.
GTGAGCCGCGCTGGGGCCTGGTCCGGGGTGCCCTTGCCGGCGATCATGTAGCTCGCCACCGTCCAGGGCGCGCCGCAGAAGCCCAGAAGCGTGGTCTCCCCTGGCAGGGATCGGCTGAGGCGATCCAAGGTCTCGAAGACGCGCTCCAGCCGCTCCAGGGGGAGCTCATCGGCAAGCCGGGAGAAATCCTTGTCCGAGGTCACGGGGTCGAGCTTCGGTCCTTCGTTCTCCACGAAGCGCACCTCCTGGCCGAGCGCATGGGGGATGACCAGGATGTCGGAGAACAGGATCGATGCGTCGAAGCCGAAGCGGCGGATCGGCTGAAGGGTCACCTCCTCGGCAAGCCTCGGGTTGTAGCAGAGATCGAGAAAGGACCCGGCCTGCTTCCGGGTCTCCCGGTATTCCGGCAGATAGCGGCCGGCCTGGCGCATGATCCAGACCGGCAGGGGCCAGACCGGCTCGCCTGCCAGCACGCGCAGGATCGCTTTTGGGGAACGCTCGCTCACAGGCCCTCTCTAAAAAAGAAGATTCTTTGAATCTAAGACTCTGTTGTTTCTCTTGGGCCGTGAATCACAAAGCCGCAACCCCGTCCACAACCGGTCCACATGGCGGCAGGCGTTAAGGGTTCGTTAACGGATGAGGCAGGCCTGGCCGCAATCCTTTCGCAATTGTTAAGGCTTAACAGCCTGTTAACGAAGCCTAACAGGACCCTAACGGAACCGCTTGGGGTGATTCGTGCCGGATTCTCCCAAAGCGACGCCTGCTAGGTCTCCCGAGGCCCAGCCCTGTTGATGGTTCGCCGGGGAGCCCACAGGGCCCCTGCCCTGGACCTCGCGAAACAAGCGTTCTATCCACATCCATCGACTCCTTATCCCGGAAGGATGTCTCATGGGCCGCAGCTATTTTCACCTCCATCTCGTGTCCGACTCCACGGGCGAGACTCTCATCACCGTGGCCCGCGCGGTGGTCGCCCAATACGAGGGCGTCGCCGCCATCGAGCATGTCTATCCTCTCGTGAGGTCCCACACCCAGCTCGCCCGCGTACTGAGCGAGATCGAGAACGCGCCGGGCATCGTGCTCTACACCCTGGTGGAGCGTGACCTGGCGGAAAGACTGGAAGAGGTCTGCCGCAACACCGGCTCGCCGCATCTGTCCGTGCTGGAGCCGGTGCATTCCCTGCTCTCCTCCTATCTCGGCGCAGCCTCCACCGCGCGACCGGGGGCGCAGCACATGCTCAACGCGGAGTATTTCAAGCGCATCGACGCCATGAACTTCACCCTTCTCCATGATGACGGGCACCTGCCCGCCGACCTGGACGACGCGGATGTGATCCTGGTCGGCGTAAGCCGCACCTCGAAGACGCCCACCGCGGTCTATCTCGCCAATCGCGGCCTGAAGACCGCCAACATCCCCCTCGTGCCCGGGGTGACGCCGCCGACGGTTCTGAACAGCGCCCGCCGGGCGCTGATCGTCGGTCTCGTGGCCACCCCGGAGCGCATTGTCCAGATCCGGCAGAACCGGCTCCTGAGCCTGAACGCGGATGACGACACCTCCTATGTGGACCGGGACGCGGTGGCGGAGGAGATCGCGGCCTCCCGGCGGCTCTTTGCCCGGAACAGCTGGCCGATGATCGACGTCACCCGCCGCTCCATCGAGGAGACGGCGGCCGCCATCCTCGATCTCTACCGCGACCATCGCCTGCGCTTCATGGCGGAGTAAGCCCGTGCCCGCGCTCTGGATCCTGCCGGAACCCCTGCTGCTCGCCTCCACCAGCGCCACCCGGCGCGCGCTTCTCGTGAGCGCGGGGCTTCCTGTCGAAACACAGGCCTCCGGGGTGGACGAGAGGGCCGTCGAGGACGCTGGCCGAAGCGACGCCCTCGATACGCCGGCGCTCGCCCGGCGTCTCGCCGCAGAAAAGGCCCTCGCGGTCAGCCGCCGCCATCCCGAGCGCATCGTCCTGGGAGCCGACCAGGTTCTCGATTGCACGGGCGCCGTGTTTCACAAGCCCGCCAACCCGCAGGCCGCGCGCCAACATCTGCAAGCGCTCTCGGGACGAAGCCACGCCCTGCACTCCGCGGCGGCGATCGCCATCGGCGGGCAGGTGGTGGAAAGCCTCGTGGCGAGCGCGCGCCTGTCCATGCGCCCGCTGACGGAGGATTGCATCTCGCTCTACCTCGACCTTGCCGGTCCTGATGTGCTCCAAAGCGTCGGCGTGTATCAGATCGAAGGCCTCGGCATTCATCTGTTCGAGCAGGTGGAAGGCGACCACTCCACCATTCTGGGCCTGCCCCTGCTCCCTCTCCTCTCCAGCCTGCGCCGTCTCGGCTGCCTCGCGTTCTAAGGACGAAGCGTTCATGACGAAGACGTTCATCGTCGGTCATCCGGTCAAGCACTCCCGCTCGCCCCTGATCCATGGCCATTGGCTGAAGCGCTACGGGCTCGACGGCTCCTATGAGCGGATCGACGTCGCCCCTGTGAACTTCGCGGATTTCCTCAGGAGCTTTGAAAGGGACGGCTTCGCCGGCGGCAACGTCACCATCCCGCACAAGGAAGCGGCCTTTGCCGGAGCCTCGCGCAGGACCGCGCGGGCGGAGCGCCTCAAGGCGGTCAACACCCTCTGGTTCGAGGACGGGGTGCTCTGGGGCGACAACACGGACGTCATTGGCTTCATGGCCCATCTCGACCGGAGCCTGGGGACAAGCTGGGAACGGGATGTGGACACCGCCCTGATCATCGGTGCAGGCGGCGCGGCGCGGGCCGTGGTCGCAGGGCTCCAGGACCGGCCGTTGAAGCGTATTATGGTGGCGAACCGCACAGGGCCGAAGGCTGGGGAGCTCGTGCACGACCTCAAGGGCAGCGGCCCGGCCGCCCTGGAGGCGGTCGCTTGGGAGGAGCTCGGGCCAGCCCTCGCCCGGTCCGGGCTCATCGTCAACACCACCTCTTTGGGAATGGTCGGGCAGCCCCCGCTCCTCCTCGATCTCGATGGGGCTCCCGCGGACGCCGTGGTGGCGGACATCGTCTACGTTCCCCTAAAGACCCCTCTCCTTGCGGCGGCCGAGGCCCGGGGCATGCGGATCGTCGACGGATTGGGGATGCTGCTTCATCAGGCCGCACCGGGGTTCGAGCGCTGGTTCGGCGTCGCGCCCGAGGTCACGCCGGAGCTGCGGGCGCTGATCGTCGCGGACATCGAAGGCGGATCATGACCTTCGTTCTGGGACTGACCGGCTCCATCGGCATGGGAAAATCGGCCACGGCGGGCATCTTCCGGCGGCTCGGCGTTCCCGTGCACGATGCGGATGCCGCCGTGCACGGGCTCTACCGCGGCCGCGCCGCGCCACCCGTGGAAAAGGCCTTTCCCGGCACGGTTGCAGACGGCGCGGTCGACCGCGGCAGGCTCGGTGCCGCGGTTCTCGGCGATCCGGCCCGGATGAGGGAGCTCGAGGCCATCGTCCACCCTCTCGTGCGGGAGGAGGAGGAGACTTTTCTAAAGCGCGCCGCCTCGGCGCCGATCGCCGTTCTCGACATCCCGCTCCTCTTCGAGACCGGCGGCGAGGCGCGCTGCGACGCCACTCTCGTGGTCACGGCTCCGGCTTCCGTCCAGCGGGAGCGCGTTCTGGCGCGGCCCGGCATGACGGAGGAGAAATTTCAATCAATTATGTCTAAACAGATGCCCGATGCGGAAAAACGCGCCCGCGCTCACTTCCTCGTCGACACGAGCCGTGGTTTCATCTCGGCCGAAGCGCAGGTGCGATCCATCCTGGCATGCCTTGCCGGACGGCCGGGACGGCGCTCCCGGCCGCAAGATTGAGAAGAGTGCAAACGATGTTGCGTGAAATCGTTCTGGATACCGAAACCACCGGCACGGACCATGCCAAGGGCGACCGGGTGATCGAGATCGGCTGTGTCGAGCTTCTCAACCACATCCCGACGGGCAAGACCTACCACGTCTATATCAACCCCCAATGCCCGGTCTCGGCCGGCGCCTTCGCGGTTCACGGCCTGAGCGACGATTTCCTGGCCGACAAGCCGGTTTTCGCCGCCATCGCCGACGATTTCGCCGGTTTCATCGGCGATGCGCGCCTCGTCATTCACAATGCGGCTTTCGACATCGGCTTCCTCAACGCGGAATTCGCCCGCACGGGTCACAAGGCCTTCACCCTGTCCGACGTGGTCGACACCCTCACCATGGCCCGGCGCAAGCACCCAGGGGCGGCCAACAATCTGGATGCGCTCTGCTCCCGCTACGGCATCGACAATTCCCGGCGCACCAAGCACGGTGCGCTCCTCGACGCCGAGATCCTGGCCGAGGTCTATATCGAGCTGCTCGGCGGCCGGCAGGTCGGCTTCGATCTGGCCGTGCAGCCGGCGGCGCAGGCCGGGGCCATCCCCCTGAAAGGGACCGTCGCCGCGAGGGAGGCGCGGCCGAGGACCCTGACCTCCCGGCTCACGGATGCGGAGAGGCAGGCTCACGAGGCCTTCGTCGGGTCCCTCGGACCAAGCCCCCTGTGGCGCGACTATATCGGCGAGAATTCGCCTGAGGGCGCCTGACGGCGCGGCCCACGAAAACCGTCGAAGCTCCTATCCTGAAAACAATTCGGGCGAAGCGGCATCCGCTTCGCCCGGGAAAAGAACCGCAGGTTCCTGCCTTTGCGGCCGGTCCGGCCTTACGACAGGGTGGTCTGGGCGCCGTCCTGCTGACCCTGCACCTCGGCCGCGCGCTGGCGGTAGAGGGCCACGAAATCGATCGGATCGATGTAAAGGGGCGGGAAGCCGCCGTTACGCACCGCATCGGCCACGATCTGGCGGGCGAAGGGGAAGAGCAGGCGCGGGCATTCGATCATGATGACCGGATGGAGCTGGTCCTGGGGAATGTTCTGCACGCGGAACACGCCCGAATAGGTGAGCTCGAAGGCAAACAGTACATCCTTGCCGCCGATCTTGGCATCGCCTTCTAGGGTCAGGTCGACCTCGAAATCGGCCTCCGCCAGCTGCTTGGCGTTCACGTTGACCTGCAGGTTGATCTGCGGGCCTTCCGCCTGCTGCTGCAGGGAGCGGGGGGCGTTGGGGTTCTCAAACGAGAAATCCTTGCAGTATTGCGCAAGGGCGTTCAGCGCAGGTGTGCCGGCGCTCTGCGCTCCGTTGTTTGCCGGGGTGTCGGCCATGGTGTCGTGCTCCGAAGAGGGTAAATCGGTCGAGCCCGGACGGAGCGCCTCCGCAGAGGCGCCGGATCGGCGACGGGCCGTGGATCTTCGCGCTAGCACGCTTCCAACGCGCGAAGCAAGATTCAGTTACCGCCCTCGCTTGTCCTGAGGAAAGGTGGATGTTACCACCCTGACACCCCATATGCGAAAAAGACACCTTCGCCCTCTGGGCAGAGCCTGGCAGGTCCCTTGCCAGGCGCGGGCAGGGCGACAACGGATCGACGATGCAGGATTCCTTCGACATCACGACCCTTATTTTCATCGTTCTGGCGGTTTTCGTGATCTGGCGCCTTCGCTCGGTGCTGGGCCAGAAGACCGGGAGCGAGCAACCGCCTTTCGACCCGGTGTCCCGCCGAGATGCTCCGCTGCGGCCGGGCACTGCTCCGGCAGACCAGGACAACAACGTGGTGCGCCTGCCAGGCGCGAACGGAAGCCGTCCTGCCGCCGAGGTCCCGCCGGGGGAGCGCTGGAAGGGGATCGCCGAACCGGGAACGCCCACGGCCCAGGCCCTCGATGCGATCGGAAGGGCCGAGCCGTCCTTCGACGCTCCGGATTTCCTAGAGGGCGCGAAAGCGGCTTACGAGATGATCGTGACGGCTTTCGCCCAGGGCGACCGCAAGACCTTGAAGGATCTCCTCTCGAAGGAGGTCTACGAGGGCTTCGAGCGGGCGATCACCGAGCGCGAGCGCCGGGGCGAGAAGGTGGAGACCACCTTCGTGTCCATCGACAAGGCCGAGATCGCCGGGGCCGAGGTGCACGGCAAGACCGGCCAGGTGGTGGTGCGCTTCCTGTCGAAGCTCATCACCGCCACCCGCGATGCCTCGGGCGCCGTCGTGGACGGAAGCCCGGATGTGGTGGCGGACGTCACGGACGTATGGACCTTCGCCCGCACCCTGGGCAGCCGCGATCCCAACTGGCAGCTCGTCGCCACCGAAGCGGGGCAATGAGGCATGCCGGGCCCCTCGCCCTCGCCTGCCTTCTCTCCTGGACGCTGACCATGTCGGGCGCAGGGGCCGGCTCGCCGCTTGCGGATCAGGCCCGGCTTGAACCCCTGTCGTTCAAGAACCTCGCCGGATGGGAGGAGGACGATCACGCCGCTGCCTTCCAGGCCTTCCTGCGCAGCTGCCGGGCGCTCATCGCCCAAAGCCCGGATCTGAGGCCTGCCCAAGCGCCTGAGGCGGATCTACTGGCCGTCTGCCGCCGCGCCCTGACGGTTGAGGATCCATCCGGGACACAGGCGCGGCTGTTCTTCGAGACGAATTTCCAGCCTTTCGCCATCATTCCCCAATCCGGCAGCGGCTTCCTGACCGGGTATTACGAGCCTGAATTCCCCGGCTCCCGGCAGGCTGACGCCACCTTTACGGTTCC